>NZ_JBSGTG010000020.1:0-51393 GCF_053607285.1 Streptomyces sp. NPDC055140
AAGTCAAGGAAGGCGACCTCGTCGTCGTCCTCGAAGCCATGAAGATGGAACAGCCCCTCAACGCCCACCGCGCCGGCATCATCAAGGGCCTCAACACCGAAATCGGCGCCTCCATCACCTCCGGCGCCACCATCTGCGAGATCAAGGACTGATACGGCCCGTCGGGCCGAGCTCCGGCCCGCGTCCTGAGCTCACGGTGGACGTCGCCGCCCCCCGGCCCACGAGCCAAAGCCGACAGCCCAGGAGGACGTCCTCCTGGGCTGTCGGACTCTCGCTCCTATGCCCTCACGCCGGGATCTCGTAGACCGGGACGATCGTGGCCCGCGCGACCGCGTGGGTGAAGAGCTGGATGCCCAGCCATGCCGGGGAAGCCGCCGTCGGCACATCCAGCTCGGGCGTGTCCAGCGCATGGACGGCGTAGATGTAACGGTGAGGACCGTGCCCGGGAGGGGGCGAGGCGCCGAGGAAGCTGTGCCCGCCCGCGTCGTTGGCCAGCATCTTCGCTCCGGCAGGAAGGTACTTCCCGCCTGGCGCCCCGGCACCGGCCTCCAGCTCCTGTACCGACGCGGGGATGTCGTACACCGCCCAGTGCCAGAAGCCGCTCACCGTAGGCGCGTCCGGGTCGAAGCAGGTCACCGCGAAGCTCTGCGTGTCGGCCGGGAACCCCTCCCAGGACAGCTGTGGGGAGCGGTCCTCGCCCGGGCCGCCGAAGAGACTGCTGCACTGCGCGACGTCGAGGGACTTTCCGTCCGCGACATCCGTGCTGTGCAAGCCGAACGCGGGCACTGAGGGCAGGACGCTGTAGGGATCGAAGGAGTGGGCCATGTGCTTCTTCTCCTCTGGTCAGGCGGTCAGGTGCTCGCGGAGTGGTCGGTGACCGACCCGCCCTCATCGACCACACCTCCGACATTCGCACGACACCGGCACACGCCGCACGCCGCAAATGGGCGACTTCTGTCCCGGGCGACGTCCGTCCAAGTCGATATACGTCCCGAAACCGCGCTGCCCGAGGACACGAAATCGTGCGCACGCGATATTGATTCACGTTACACGTAGATGCATAATGCGCTTATGAATGGGCGCATCATGGAAGGCGGTGCCCAGGCCGAAGGCCTGATGATCGCCGTGGAGCAGATGGTCCGCTACGTGCGACAGAGCGCCGTCGCCGGCGGCCTGAGCACAGCGGCCTCGTCCGCGATCGGCCGGCTCGGCCGCGAGGGCCCGTACCGACTGAGCGAACTGGCGCGGGCCGAAGGCGTCTCCCAGCCGAACATGACCCAGCTCGTCACCCGCATGGAACGCGCGGGCCTGGTACGCCGTGTGGCTGACCACAACGACGGCCGGGCCGTCCTCGTGGAGGCCACCGACAGCGGCCTCGAGGTCTTCCGGCAGCGGCGCGCCGAGCGGGCCCAGGCTCTCGACCTGCTCATCGGGGAGCTGACCGAGCCGGAGCAGCAGGCCGTGCGGACCGCGCTGCCCGCCCTGGCCCGCGCCATCCAGGACCGCCAGGCCCACGACTGACCCACCCCCACCCACCCACCACCGCTCAAATCTGTCCGCTCTCCCCACCACCGCCTCTCGACGCTTTGGAGAGAACCGCACATGAGTGCATCGCATGGAAAGGCCGCCAGTCCCTTCAAGCAGCCCAAGGCCGTCTGGGCCGTGGCGTTCGCCTGCGTGATCTCGTTCATGGGCATCGGCCTGGTCGACCCGATCCTGCCCGCCCTGGCCGAGAACCTGCACGCCTCACCCAGCCAGGTCTCCCTGCTCTTCAGCAGCTATCTGATCGTGACCGCGGTCGCCATGCTCTTCGTCGGCTGGATATCCAGCCGCATCGGCGCCAAGCGCACCCTGGTCGTGGGCCTGATCGTCATCGTCGTATTCGCCGCCCTGGCCGGCATGGCCGGCTCCGTCAACGGCATCGTCGGCATGCGGGCCGGCTGGGGCCTGGGCAACGCGATGTTCATCGCCACCTCCCTCGCCGTCATCGTCGCCTCCGCGAGCGGCGGCTTCGGCGGCGCGATCATCCTGTACGAGACCGCGCTCGGCCTCGGTATCGCCGTCGGCCCGCTGCTGGGCGGGGAGTTGGGCGGCATCAGCTGGCGCGGCCCGTTCTTCGGTGTCGCCGTCCTGATGGCCATCGCACTGGTCGCGACCCTCGTCTTCGTGCCCTCACTGCCCAAGCCGAAGCGCCCCACCTCGCCGATCGCACCGCTCAAGGCGCTGCGCCACCGCGGCCTGCTGACCATGGGCATCATGGCCCTGCTGTACAACTGGGGCTTCTTCACGATGCTCGGCTACGCCCCGTACCCGATGGAGCTGAACGCGCACGAGCTCGGTCTGGTCTTCACCGGCTGGGGCCTGCTGGTGGCCGCCTTCAGCGTCTTCTTCGCCCCGCGCCTGCAGGCCCGCTTCGGCACCGCCCCCGTCCTGTACGCGAACCTGTTCGGCCTCGGCATCGTGATGGCGATCATCGCCGCCGGCGTCGCCACCCCCACGGTCGTCATCGTGGCCGTCATCGTCAGCGGCGCCTTCATCGGCATCAACAACACCCTGACCACCCAGGCCGTCATGCTCGTCTCCCCCGTCGAGCGCCCCGTGGCCTCATCCGCCTACGGGTTCCTGCGCTTCATCGGCGGTGGCCTGGCCCCCTTCGTCGCGGGCAAGCTCGCCGACGCCACGGACCTGAGCGTGCCCTTCTACCTGGGCGCCGCCACCTTCCTCCTCGCCATCCCCGTGCTGGCCAGCGGTCACGGTCTGCTGCGCAAGGCCGAGGCGAGCCTGGGCGAGGGTGAGCCCGTCATCCCGTCGCTCACCCCCGTCGGCAGCACGGCCGCCGCGACGGACGCGCCGCCCGTCATCGTCGCCGTGGGCGCCCACGACAGAGCCGCCTCCATCGTCGACGCCGCGGCCCGGCTCGCTCGCGACACCGGCAGCCCACTGGAGGTCGTCCACGTCCAGCAGACCGCGGTGGTCGAGGAACAAGCCGTCGACACCGAGACGGACGAGCAGGCCCGCGCCGCCGTGACCGCCCACCTCGACCGCCTCGGCGCAGACGGCATCTCTGCCACCGGGCAGATCCTGACGAGCGTGGGCGACCACGCCGCCACGGGCCGAGCCCTCGCCCACCACGCGGCGGAGGTGCACGCCCGTACGGTGGCCATCGGGCGCTCGCCGCGCGGCCCCGTCACGCAGTTCGCCGACGGCAGCCTCACCACCGCCCTCACCCACTCCGCCACGTGCACGGTCGTCCTGGTCGACCCCGACAGCACACCCCGGCACCTGACCAAGGACAGCCTGGCGGAGATGCGGAACAGCGCGGTCTGATCCATTGCCGTCCGGGCTGCGGTGCACGTCTGTGCCCGGTTCACGGTGGCCGGGGCCTCGCCGCGGGCCCCGGCGGTGCGCAACCGCGCCCGCCTGGCCGGGCACGGCCTCCAGAACCTCGGGGCCCTGAACTCGGCCGAGGCCCTCAACCACCCGCGGCAACGCCCCTGGAAGTCCGAATCCCGCTGAGACTCCGATCACTTTAGCGGCGCCCACTGGACGACATACCGACTAGTCAGGATGATGAGTCAGTCCAGTTCAGACGTCCCGTAGGAGCAAAGATGAGCGCCGGCCACCCTCCAGGTCTCGATCTCGACCAGTTGCGCGGCCACCTCGACCGGGAACGCCCGGGGCTCGTGGCCGGTCCGCTGTCCGGTCGGGTCGTCGAGGGCGGCCGGTCGAACCTGACGTACATCGTCGGCGACGGCTCGTCGACCTGGGTGGTCCGGCGTCCCCCGCTGGGTCATGTGCTCGCCACCGCGCACGACATGAAGCGCGAGTACCGGGTGATCAGCGCCCTGAACCCGACCTCCGTGCCGGTGCCCGAGGCACTGCTGATGTGCGAGGACGACAGCGTGCTCGGCGCGCCGTTCTACGTGATGGAGTACGTGGCGGGCACGCCGTACCGCACGGCCGACCAGCTCGCGCAGCTGGGCCCGGAGCGCACCCGCGCCGCCGTGCTGAGCCTCGTGGACACCCTCGTCGACCTGCACGCCGTGGACCCCGCCGAGGTGGGCCTCGCGGACTTCGGGCGGCCCGAGGGGTTCCTCGACCGGCAGCTGCGGCGCTGGGGCAAGCAGCTCGACGCGTCCAGGAACCGCGAGCTGGCCGGCGTCGACGAGCTCCACGCGGCGCTGGGCCGCTCGCTGCCCACCTCGTCCGCCCCCACGATCGTGCACGGCGACTACCGCCTCGACAACGTCCTCATCAACGAGGACGCCGACGGCGTCGACCGGATCAAGGCCGTCCTCGACTGGGAGATGTCCACGCTCGGTGACCCGCTCACCGACCTGGGCCTGCTGGTGATGTACAGCGCGAAGCTGGACATGCCCGACTCGCCCGTCTCCACGACCGCCGCGGCCGCCGGGCACCCCGACCCGGCCGAGATCATCGAGCGGTACGCCGCGCGCTCGGGGCGCGACGTGTCCGCCGTCTCCTGGTACACGGCCTTCGCGTGGTTCAAGCTCGCCGTGATCCTCGAAGGCATCCACTACCGCTACACCCTCGGCCAGACCGTCGGCGCCGGCTTCGACCGTATCGGTGAGCTCGTGCCCGTCTTCATCGACCACGGCCTGACGACACTTCAGAAAGGCTGACCCGCAATGGACTTCGCATTCGACGCGCGCACCGAGGAACTGCGGGCAAAACTCCTCGCCTTCATGGACGAGCACGTGCACCCGGCCAAGGCCGTCGCGCACGAGCAGCGCGCGCAGCTCGCCTCCCCCTGGGACACCCCGGCCGTCGTCGAGGAGCTCAAGGCCGAAGCCAGGCGGCAGGGCCTGTGGAACCTCTTCCTGCCCGACGCGCAGTACGGCGCCGGGCTGACCAACCTCCAGTACGCGCCGCTGGCCGAGATCACCGGCTGCAGCCCGCAGTTGGCGCCCACGGCCCTCAACTGTGCGGCCCCCGACACCGGCAACATGGAGGTGCTCTCCCAGTTCGGCGACGAGCGGCAGAAGAAGCAGTGGCTGGAGCCCCTGCTCGCCGGTGAGATCCGCTCCGCGTTCGCGATGACCGAGCCCGAGGTGGCCTCCTCCGACGCCACGAACATCACCACGCTCATCGAGCGCGACGGCGACGAGTACGTCATCACCGGCCGCAAGTGGTACATCTCCGGGGCGATGAACCCGGACTGCAAGATCTTCATCGTGATGGGCAAGACGGACCCCGAGGGCTCCGACATCCGCCGCCAGCAGTCCATGGTGCTCGTCCCCCGCGACACCCCCGGCCTCGAGATCCGGCGCGCCATGCAGGTGTACGGGTACGAGGACCACTACCACGGCGGTCACGCCGAGGTCGTCTTCGACCGCGTCCGTGTCCCGGCGAGCAACCTGATCGGCGAGGAGGGCGGCGGCTTCGCCATCGCCCAGGCGCGGCTCGGCCCGGGCCGTATCCACCACTGCATGCGGCTGATCGGCATGGCCGAACGGGCCATCGAGCTGATGTGCAAGCGGGCTGTGGCCCGTACCGCGTTCGGCAAGCCGCTGGCCCAGCAGGGCGTCGTACAGGAATGGATCGCAGACGCGCGGGTCGCGGTGGAGCAGCTGCGCCTGCTCGTCCTCAAGACGGCCTGGCTGATGGACACCGTCGGCAACAAGGGCGCCCACACGGAGATCCAGTCCATCAAGATCGCCACCCCGCGCACGGTCGTCGGCATCATCGACCAGGCCGTGCAGCTGCACGGAGCGGGCGGCGTCAGCCAGGACTTCCCGCTGGCCGAGCTGTGGGCGGGCGCGCGCACTCTGCGTCTCGCGGACGGCCCCGACGAGGTCCACCAGCGCTCGCTGGCCCGGCGCGAGCTCAAGAAGTACCTCTGACACGTGGAGATCTGGCCCACCGGGGCCGGAATCGCGATGTGGCCCCTGCCCGGTCGGGCGGGGGCCGTGTCCGTTGAAGTGCCCTTCCCGTCGCCAATTTCGGACCTGGTGTATCAAGCGACGAGTGATATCGGCAGACTTCATGCATTGCACTCCACCATCACGAGGAATTCACATGATCACGCTCACCAAGGAAGACGGACCGGCCGATCTCGACGGTGTGACCCACCTGTCGATCGGGGTGTCCTGGGACCCCACCGCCGGCAGCAGCGGCGGGCTGATGGGCAAGCTCCGCCGGAACGTCGGCACGGACCTCGACCTCATCGCCATCGCGCTGCAGGGCGCGGACCCGGTACGGCTGGCAGGCCTCGACTCCCTGGACCCGCTGGGCAACGGCTCCTTGGTGCACAGCGGCGACAACCAGACGGGGCGCGGTGACGGGGACGACGAGACCGTGACCGTCGAGTTCGGCCGCATCCCGACGAACATCACGTCGATCGTGTTCGTGGCCGCCGCGTACAAGAAGTCGAGCTCCTTCCAGAAGGCGCGGAACATCAGCTTCAAGGTGTACGACGCGACCGGCGGATCCTCCCAGCAGGTCGCCGACATCTGGCCGAGCCTGCTCACCAACGACAACGGCTGCCGTGTCGCCAAGGCGATCCGGGTCGACGGCAGTTGGAAGCTCGAGGTGCTGAACGAGACCGGGAAGATCAAGCAGGGTGACGAGCGGGCGCTGATGCGTTTCGCCGTGAGCAACCGGTAGACGGGGATCAATAAGGTGGACGGGGATCAATAAGCAGGAAGCCGGGCCCGTCGTGTACGGGCCCGGCTCCGCTTCTCTGCCCCGGGTGAGGGACCGCTCAGCGATGCGGCGCCCGGCGCGCCGACGTCGGAGGGTCGCTGCCTGCCGTCAGGTGCGTGGTGAACCACTGCCTCGCGAGGTCGGCGACCCGGTCGAGCGCTCCGGGTTCCTCGAAGAGATGCGTGGCTCCCGGCACGATCTCCAGCCTGTTCTCGCAACGGAGTTGAGCCTGGGCGCCACGGTTGAGGTCGAGCACCATCGCGTCGGCCCCACCGACGATGAGCAGGGTCGGCGCTCGTACGTCGTCGAGGCGCGGCCCGGCGAGGTCGGGCCGTCCGCCGCGGGACACCACGGCACCGATGTCCGGGTCGTCGGCGGCCGCCCGGAGCGCCGCCGCGGCCCCGGTGCTGGCACCGAAGTAACCGATCGGCGCCGACTCGCGGTCGCGCAGCCAGCGGGTGGCTCCCGCCAGCCTGCCGGCGAGCGTGCCGATGTCGAAGACGTTGTCCCGGTCGGCCTCCTCGGCGGGCGTGAGCAGGTCGAACAGCAGCGTGCCGAGGCCCGCTTCCTGCAACACCTCCGCCACCGCCCGATTGCGCGGACTGTGCCGGCTGCTGCCGGAGCCATGGGCGAACATCACCAGGCCCGCGGCCCCTTCCGGCCGCGCGAGGTCTCCGGCCAGCCGGACTCCGGCGGCCTCCACCTCGACGCCGGTCGTGACCGGTGCGGGACGGACGCGTGCGGGGTCTGCCACGGCCCGTGCCAGACACGCGGCCACTTCCTCGTCCGTGGTCTGCGAGAAGTCGCTGTACCACTCACCGACGGAACCGAAGAGGGGCGGTACGGAGAGGCACACCACGTCGTCGGCCACCGCGCTCAGTCGGCGCACCGCGTCGGGCGGCGCGACCGGCACGGCAAGGACCACGCGGGCGGCGCCCTGCGCCCGTACGACCTGGCATGCGGCCGCCGCCGTGGCACCGGTCGCGATCCCGTCGTCCACCACGATCACCGTACGGGCCTCACCGATCACCGTGGGAGCCTCACCCCTCACCACCGTTCTGCCCTCGCCGGCCGACGCGGGCCGGCCGCCGCGGTACCGCCGCGCCCGCCGCTCCAGCTCCTGTCGCTCCGCGCGCTCGACGGCCGCGATGTGGTCCGGTTCGATCCCGCAGTGGCGCACGACGTCGTCGTTGAGGACCCGCACGCCGCCCTCGCCGATCGCGCCGAAGGCCAGTTCCGGCTGGTACGGGACGCCGAGTTTGCGGACCACGATCACATCGAGCGGGGCGCCCAGCGCACGCGCCACCTCGAAGGCCACCGGAACACCGCCACGCGGCAGCCCGAGGACGACCGGCTCCTCATCACGCAGATGCTGCACCGCTGCGGCAAGCCGCCGCCCGGCATCAGTACGATCCGTGAACCGCACAGCGTTCGCCCCTCTCGGAGCCCCTCGCAGGTGACGGCAGGCATGTGTCTGTCTGCCCTTACCTCCGGGCTAGCCCCGTTCGCGGCACCGCGCAACTCGGGACGCGTGCACGACCCGAGCCGCTCTCCGGCGCGACAATGGTGGTGCGGATGATGCGCTCCTTCGCGGAGAGGCGGCACCGGCTATGCCGTACATATCGGTCACTGCGCTGAGCCACCCCGGACTCAGGCGCGAGCACAACGAGGACAGCCTGGTCGTCGGCCCGTGGACGCTGTGCGGAACGGTGACGGAGAATCCGCAGACGATGGCGTTCCCGCTCGGCCGTCCACTCGTGGTCGCTGTCGCCGACGGCATCGGCGGACAGCCGGCCGGCGAGGTGGCCAGCAGCCTCGTCGTCCGCCGGCTCGCCCTGTTCGGGCCTGCGCTGGACGGCGAGGAAGCGGTTCGTGACGCGCTGGGGATGTGCAATCACGCCGTGTACGCGGCGGCCGACCGCGCCCCGGAGCTGTCCACGATGGGGACGACCGTCGCGGGTGTCGTGATCCTCGAACAGGAACTGCTCGTGTTCAACGTCGGCGACAGCAGGGTGATCGAAGTGGGCCCGGCCGGTGACGGCGGTGACGGCGGCGGCGGCCCCGCCGGCGCCCGGGCCGCCACGGACGACACGCTCCACCAGCTGAGCGTGGACGACAGCCCGCCCCTCGCGCAGGGGCGGCGCACCACGTCGATCGTCACGCAGGCGCTCGGTGGCGCACCGACGTTCAGCGCGATCACGCCGCACGTCAGCACGTCACCGCTCACCCCAGGTACGCGCATGCTGGTGTGCAGCGACGGCCTGACCGACCCCGTACTCGACAACGAGATCGACGACATCCTTCGGGCACACGACGGCGGCCGGGCCGTCTTCGAGCTGTGGAAAGCCGCCATGAGCGCGGGCGGTCCCGACAACGTCACGATCGCGCTGGTCACCGTCACGGGCTGACCCGACAACGACCGATCGGCCGGCCCGCTCCCTGGAGAGAGAAGCAGCCTCCTGGCTGCTCCGCACCACGATCCATCAGGCCTCCGACCGGAGTGCACCGGGGGTGCCGACGGCGTCACAAGTCGGCACCCCCGGTGCCTGGCATGACCGGTCCAACGCCGGTGTCGGCCCTCAGGAGTTGAGGGTCTCGAGGAGCGCCGCGAGGCCGTCCGCGTAGATGCCGTGGAAGAGCTCCTCGACGTGGGCCTCGCTGACGCCGACGGGTGTGAACGAGCCCGTCCATTCCACCCGCGACGTTCCGGGCGTGCCGGGTATGTCGCGCACCGTCAGCGTGGAGAGGTAGTCGGTGACCGGGAACGGCGCCTGCTCGATCGCGTAGGAGTAGGTTCGCTTGTCCTGGTCGAAGGCCTTGAGGCGTTCGACGATGACGCCGCCGTCCTGATTGGTCAGGCGGCGTACGCGGCCGCCCTCGCTCAGCTCGCTCTCGGGGATGTACGGGAGCCAGTCGGGCAGGGAGTCGAAGCCGCCGATGAGTTGCCAGACGTCGTCGGCGGATCGAGGGAGGTCGATGGTGGCGGTGGCGGTGGTGGCCATGTGCTGTTCCTTTCGTGTGCCGTGAGGCCGGTGGTCAGGCAGTGGGCGTGGGGGCGTCGGCGGCGATGAGCTGTTCGTCGCGGAGCGCGGTCCAGAAGGCGGCCGGGACGTTCTCCTTGAGGGCGGCGACGTCTTCGGCGATGCGGCTGGGCCGGGTGGCGCCGGGGACGACGGCGGCCGTGGCCGGGTGTGCCAGGGCGAACTGCAGGGCGGCGGCCTTGATGCTGACACCGTGCCCGGCGGCGAGTGCCTTGATCCTCTCGACCTTGGCGATGATGTCCGCCGGGGCCTTCTGGTACTCGAAGTGCTGTCCACCGGCGAGGATGCCTGAGCTGTAGGGGCCGCCGACGACCATGTCGATGTTCTGCTCGGTGGCGGCGGGCAGCAGGCGCTGCAGGGAGCGGTTGTGGTCGAGCAGGGTGTAGCGGCCGGCCAGGAGGAACGCGTCGGGCTTGGGCTCGTCCAGGTCGAGGGTGAGCTCGATCGGCTCCACGCGGTTGACGCCGAGGCCCCAGGCCTTGATGACGCCCTCGTCGCGGAGGTTCTGCAGGACACGGAAGGCGCCGGTGCGGGCCGTCTCGTAGACGGCGAGCCAGTCGTCGCCGTGGAAGTCCTGGGCGACGTCGTGCACCCAGACGATGTCGAGCCGGTCCGTCTTCAGGCGCTTGAGGCTGTCCTCGATGGAGCGCAGGGTGGCGTCCGCGGTGTAGAGGTCGACCATCTTGTTCGCGCGACCGTGCTCGAAGAGACCGCCCTTCTCGCCCAGGTCGCGGTCGGAGGGGTCCTCCAGCTCGTCCAGGATGACGCGGCCGACCTTGGTGCTGAGCACGTACTCGTCACGCGGCCGGCCGGCCAGCACCTCGCCGAGGCGCAGCTCGGACAGGCCCGCACCGTAGAAGGGCGCGGTGTCGAAGTAGCGGATGCCCTGGTCCCAGGCGGCCTCGACGGTGGCGGCGGCCTCCTCGTCGGGGATGCTGCGGAACATGTTGCCGAGCGGGGCGGTACCGAAGCCGAGGGGTCCCGGCAGGAGGGACTTGATACCCATGAGTGGAATCTTTCTGTCTGTCACGTGATGCGAAGCTCAGGACGGTTTCTCCTGCTCCGCGGCTCTTGCTCTGTCGAGGTTAGGATCGAGGAGTCAGACTGTCCAAGACTTGCTTGGACACACTTGAGTCCCTAGAGGTCTTACATGCTTGACCTGCGACAACTTCGCTATTTCGTGGCCGTGGCCGAGGAGGAACACGTCGGCCGGGCCGCCGATCGCCTGCACATCTCCCAGTCGCCGCTGAGCCGGCAGATCGCCCAGCTGGAGAAGAACCTGGGCCTGACCCTGTTCGAGCGCAGCCAGCAGCGCCTGCGCCTCACCTCGGACGGCCGCGTCTTCCTCACCGAGGCCACGGCCCTGCTGCGGCATGCGGACCGGCTCGAGAACCTCGGCCGCCGCTTGGGGCGCGGCGAGGAAGGCGGCCTGTGCGTGGGATACGTCGGCGATGCCATGCACACCGGGATCCTGCCGCAGGCCCTGCGCGCCCTGCACGACGAGCGGCCCGGCATCCACGTCGCCCTCTACGACCTGACCGCGGCCCAGCAGTTCGAGGGCCTGCGCCAGCGCAGCCTGGACATCGCCCTCGTACCGGAGGCACCCCCCGAGGCGGACCCCGACCTGCGCAGCGCCCTCCTCCTGGAGGACCCCCTGCTCCTTGCCGTGCCGAGCAGCCATCCGCTTGCCGGGAGGGCGGAGATCCTGCCCGAAGACCTCGACAATCAGCCGTGGATCGCCATCGAGAACAGCCAACAGCCCGCATGGCGCGACGACTTCGTCGCCTCCTGCGCGGCGGCCGGGTTCACCCCCGACATCCGGCTCGAAGCCCCCGAACCCCTGACCGCTCTCGGCCTGGCTGCATCCGGCCTCGGCATGGCGCTGGTCCAGGAGAGCATGCTGCGGGCCGACACCCCAGGCGTCACGGTCCGTGAACTCCCCTGGTTCCAAAGGTCCGTACGCCTCTGGGCCGCCTGGCACCAGATCGATCTGCGCCCGGTCGTCACGTCCTTCCGCGCGACCGTGCTGAACACCGAGGAGGTCGCGGACGAGCCTGTCAGGTGATGCCGGCGGCCGCCTGCTCCCCCGCGTTCCGGGGCGCCTTCTCGCGGCGCGGGAGCAGCAGCGGGGTGGCCAGGAGGACGACTCCGGCGATCGCGATCGCGGTGCGGGGGCCGGCGACGGCGGCGATCACACCCCACACGGCGGTCAGGGCCGCGATGGACAGGCTGCTGCTGACCGACCACGCGGACAGCGTGCGGGCGACCCGGGCAGGGTCGGTGTGTTCGAGCCGGTAGGTGGCGAGCACCGGGTTGAACAGGCCGCAGCAGGTCACCAGACCGAGCTGGACGGCGATGACGAGCACGATCCCGGGAACTCCGGGCTGGACGAACGCGAGCCCGATGGGCCAGCACGCACGCAAGGCTCCAACGGTGAGCATCACCTTGCGCTGTCCGAACCGTGCCACGAGCGGGTGCGCCACGCGTGAGCCGATGAGTCCACCGATGCACGGGGCCGCGAACGCGAGACCGTACTGCCAGGGTGCGAAGCCGAGCCGGCTCAGCATGAGCACGGCGATCAGCGGCTCCGAGGCCATGATGAGGCCGTTGACGACGATCGAGTTGAGGAACAGCGGGCGCAGCGTGCGGTGGCTGAGGATGTAGCGCCAGCCTTCGAGCAGATCACCGGCGCGCAGCCGTGGTGCCGTGGCCCGGGCGGGGCGCGCTTCCTTCCCTCCGATGGCGCGGATGCCGAGCGCCGAGAGCAGGTAGCTGACCGCGTCGGCGATCACCGTCGTCACCGGGCCGAACATCCCGATCGCGGCCCCGCCGAGCGGTGGCCCGACCACGATCGAGGTCCACGTCGTGGACTCGAACCGGCCGTTCGCGACGAGCAGGTCCTCCGGCGGCACCAGCGACTTCAGATACGCGCCGCCGGCCGCCTTGAAGGCGATGTCGGCCGCGGCGACGACGACGGAGACGACGAGGAGCTGGGCGAAGCTGAGCCCGCCGAACGCGAACGCGGCGGGGACGCTCATCAGCGCCGCGAACCGGATCAGGTCCATCGCGATCATGACGGGCCGCTTGCGCCGGAACTCCATCCACGGCCCGAGCGGCACCGCGATCACGGCCCCCACGGCCCGCCCCGCGGCGGCCAGCGCCGCCACCTGCGTCGGCCCGGAGTGCAGCACGAGGATCGCGATCAAGGGGAACGCGCCGAACCCGAACCCCGTGCCGTACGAGCTGACCGCGAACGCCGCCCACAACCACCCGAAGCGCCGCCCCAGCGCCCGTCTGCCCTTCACGCCCACCGCACCTCTCGCCGCCCCCGACAACCACACGCTGACCACCGACATCAAAGCGAGGAGCAGACGACGAGATCAAACAACCGACCCGCCATGAGAACACAACCAGTCGTTGTGCGAGCACTCGGGCCACTCGGATCTCCCAGCGACGAAGCGGGAATCGCGCAGGCCTGAGGCTCGGAAGAGGCCGGGCGGGGAGCGATGATGTGGCCATGGCGTTGTCGACCGCGTTCACGGAGATGTTCGGCGTGCGACATCCGATCGCGCTGGCGCCGATGGGCGGGTCGGCCGGCGGCGCGCTGGCCGCAGCTGTCTCACGCGGCGGCGGGTTCGGATTCCTGGGCGGCGCGTTCGGGGACCCGGAGTGGCTGGCGCGCGAGGTGGCGATCGTCGCGGGCACCGACAGTCCGTGGGGCGTCGGATTCCTGACCTGGGGAATCGACGTCGCCGTGGTGGAGCGGGCTCTGGACTACGGGCCGAGGGCCGTGATGCTGTCGTTCGGCGACCCGAGCCCTTACGCGGAGCATGTCCGCCGAGCAGGGGCGCTGTTGATCCTTCAGGTCACGGATCTGGAGGAGGCCGAACAGGCCGTGGACCTGGGCGCCGACGTGATCGTGGCCCAGGGAACCGAGAGCGGTGGGCACGGAGCCCGGCACGGGCGCTCCACCTTGCCGTTCGTGCCGGCGGTCGTGGATCTCGTGGACCCGGTGCCCGTACTGGCAGCCGGCGGGATCGCCGACGGCCGCGGCGTGGCGGCCGCACTCGTGCTGGGCGCTGCCGGAGCGCTCATCGGCACCCGCTTCCAGGCCACCACAGAGGCCCTGGTCGACCCATCGATCACCAAGGCGATCCTCGAAGGACGCGGCGGGGACACCGAGCGCAGCACCGTGCTGGACATTGCCCGCGGCTCCCGATGGCCGGCGAAGTACCCCGCCCGCACACTCGGCCACCCGTATCTCGACCAATGGCGTGGCCGCGAGGCGGAACTCGCCGCCGACCCCCAGGCCCGTCGGAACTACCAGGACGACGTGGCACGCGGCGCGGTGCCCCCGCTGCCGGTCTGGGCCGGCGAAGCCGTCGACCTCATCACCGACCTCCCCTCGGCAGCCGACCTCGTCCCCACCCTGGCCGCCCAGACAGAGGCAGCACTGACCCGCGCGGGCCGCCGCTGAGAGACCAACTGCCCACGGGATTACGGCTCGCGGGCCGCGCACCCACGGCTCGGCCGGCCAGTGCCAGTGACTACGACGAGGGGTTGCCTCCACGCACCTTGAGCCAGTCCTCCAGCAGGGGGATCACGGCTCGGATGTCCTCACCGTCCACACAGACTCCGGCTGTTTCACGTGCCTGCTGGTCGGCGTTGAACGCGATACTCAGCCCCGCTTCCCTGAAGAGCGGCAGGTCCGAGCGGCTGTCACCGATGGCGGCGCAGTCCTGAGGCGAAACGCCGAGCGACCCGGCGTAGCGGACGGCGAAGTCACGCTTGCCGTACTCGTCCAGCTCTGCCAGGACGCGGCCTGTGAATCGTCCTTCCGCCGTCTCCAACTCGGGTCCACAGTACGCGTCGAACCCGAATCGGTGACAGAGGTGTTTGCCTATGGACTGCCAGGCGAGAGTGGCCAGAACAGGGATGAGCCCTTGCCCTCGGCACCACGCGACGGTCTCCTCGATGCCGTCCACGAGTGGAACGCCGGCCAGCCAGTCGTCGATCTCCCGCTCCGTGCAGCCGGACCAGGTTTTCGCGTCGGCAGCCGCAACCTGAGGATTGGTCAACCTTCCGGCCGCATAGTCGGCCTCGGCTTCGGCCATGGCCGCCTCGGTCCCCAAGTAGCGGGCGACGTAGACGGCCGAGCCCGGAGCCGGCACGAGCGTGCCGTCTATGTCGATGAAGACGACACCTGACACATCCGAAGGGCTCGGGATCAGCAGCACCGTATTTCCCCCTACCTCTTCCGCCCGACCCCACCGAACATCGCCACTTCATCAGGCTGCGCGGCGGTGGCGCCCTCCGGACGCCAGCGTGAGCAGGAGACCACTCCGGGGTCCAGCAGTTCCAGGCCGTCGAAGAATCGGGCGACCTGCTCCGGCGTGCGCTGGTTCAGCTTCGGTGTGCCGTGCTCGTTCCAGAACGCCACGGCCGCGTCCACGTCCGGCATGGCCGGGCTGGTGATGGTGTGGGACAGGACGAGATGACTGCCCGAGGGCAGGGCGTCGAGCAGGCGCCGGACGATGCCGTACGGGTCCTCGTCGTCGCCTACGAAGATGACGACGCCGAGCAGCATCAGTGCCACAGGCCGGGTGAAGTCCAGGGTCTTGGCGGCGGACTCCAGGATCTGCTCGACATTGCGCAGGTCCGCGTCGAGATAGTCGGTTCTGCCCTCCGGCGCGCTGGTGAGCAGGGCCTGGGCATGACGCAGGACGAGAGGGTCGTTGTCGACATAGACGATCTTCGAGTCCGGGGCTGTCCGCTGGGCGACCTCATGGGTGTTGTCGACCGTGGGCAGGCCGGTGCCGATGTCCAGGAACTGGCGTATCCCCACCTCGCCGGCCAGATGGCGCACCGCGCGCCCGAGGAACGCCCGGTCGGCCAGGGCGTAGTCCACGATGCCCGGGTGGAGCTGCCGGATCTGGTCACCCGCTGCCTCGTCGACGGGGTAGTTGTCCTTGCCGCCCAGCCAGTAGTTCCAGATCCGCGCGGTGTGCGGCCTGCTGGTGTCGATTCTGCTGTCCTGGCCGCCCGGGCGTGCGTCGCGTGTCACGGGTCCCTCTCCTAGCATCCGCCGATCACGATCTCGCCCCTCACCCTAGATGCTCTCGACGACGACAGGAGCGACCACTCAGGCATCAACTCCCGGTCAGGGATACTGTGATTGATGGATACTCAGCTGAAGGAGATCGGGCGGGACCGCCCTTGAGACCGGTCGGTCTCAGCCGGCCGCCCGCTTGATGAGCTCGCCGATCCGCGCCTCGTCGTCGGCGTTCAACTCGGTCAGGGCGTACGCGGACGGCCACATCGTGCCGTCGTCGAGCTTCGCCAGGTCGCTGAAGCCGAGCGTGGCATACCTGCTCGTCAACTGCCCGGCCCTGAAGGCCAGGCTTGGAGGTAGAGCCCAACTGGCTGCTGGGTGTTCTCCTCCGTCCAGCACCCTAGACGGGTGCAGGGGCGTGTGACTCCGCCCCGCTTCGCCACAACTTCCACGCACGAGCGCCGATGTTGCGGGAGGCATTGCGGTCTGCGTGATCAACGAATCCGCACGACCGGCACGCGAACCGTCCCTGAGAGACACGGTTCAGCTTGTCTGTGTATCCGCACTCCGCGCACATGCGGGAGGTGTAGGCGGGGTCAACGAACAGTACGAGGACACCGGCCCTGCGGGCCTTGTACTCCACGAACTGTCCGAGTTGGGCGAAGGCCCAGGAGTGCAGCGCAACCCGTTGGGGCTTTCTCAGCCGTACCCGGGTGCGGATACCGGCAAGGTCTTCCATGCCGATTCCGCGCCCGGTGCGTTCAGCCTCGGTCACGATGCTTTTCGAGATGATGTGGTTGGCCCCGGTCGCCTTACGCTGTTCCTTGCGGCGCTGCCGCTTAAGGACCCGCTTGGCTGACTGGGTGCCCTTCTTCTGAAGCTTCGCCCGCAGGGCGAGCTGACGCTTGCGGTAGCGATTCAGCTCGCGCCCGGCGTGGACCTTCCCGTCCGAGGTGGTGGCGATGTTGGCGATGCCGAGGTCCACGCCAAGGAAATGGGTCGGCTCGTACTGCTCAGCCTCGGGTACCTCGCACGTGGCAATGAGGAACCACATACCGTCACGGTGGACAAGATCAGACTCGCCCTTGCGGTGCTCGGCCAGCAACTTGCGAGCCGGTTCAGAGCAGGCGAACCGCACGCCCCGGATACGTCCGGCAGTGGTCCAGATACTGACGGTCTGCTCGTCCACCCGCCAACTGAGACACCGGTCGTCATACGGCTGTGCCGCGTTGGGACGGAAGACGATCGGCTTCGACTCGACCTTGGTGCGCCGCTTGCTTCCGGGCTTTCCGAGGTTCCCGTTGCGGATGTTGGCGCGCAGGGTCGTGTAGGCATCGGCGACCTTCCGCAGCACATGCAGTGAGGGCTGAGCCGACAAGCCCCGGTCTTTCAGGTCGCGGTAAGCGAATCCGTGCAACGCCTTACGGGAGGTCTCCCCCCGCTCATACGCCTGGCCCGACAGCCAGTTCGCCGCATCGTTCACCGCGCACAGGGTGCGCTCAAGCGCCGACGCCACCTCAGGCGTCGGCATGAGGCGAACCTGCACGACGAGCTTCACACGGGCACCGTAGCAGCGCGTGTATGTCACCACGATGGGAATCAAACCCCGATGGCACGGTCCGCTTCCGGCATCTCGGCGATCTTGGCGCGTACCTCGCTGTCGCCGTCCGCCTTGGCCGTGCGCGATCCGCGTCGAGAGGTTGCCTTGAGTTCCTTGGCGCGCTCCTTCATCGCACCTCGCTCCTCCTCGGTGAACCCGTCGTACGTCTTGTCGGTCGCGTCGCTGCCGGTGGTGCCCTTGGCGCTCTTCGTGGTCCTCTGCGTGTTCGTCATGACAGGTTCCTCTCGGGCAACACGTAGTCAGGGCGAGCGGGACGGGAGTGGCTTCGGGTCAGGCCGCGGAGGCGACCGTGGTGGCCTGCCAGGCGAAGTCGTCCGGGTCGGTGAAGGTCCCGGCGTCGCCGCCGAGTACGAGGCGGTGCGATCCACTGCCGTCGACGGGGACGCCGACATCCTTGGCCAGCGCGCGGCGCCCGTAGAGAGCCAGCTTGACCGGGCTCGAAGGCGTTTCGAACTCGACGTACTTGCGGCCGAAGCTCTTCGCCACGGTGAGACCGCGGTCGACGTAGAACTGCCTGCTCGCGGCCACGTCCGCCACGCCCAGCAGGAGCACGATGCTGTCGATCTGCCGGGTCGCCGGGCCCTTGTCCTTCCGCGCGGACGTGGCGATCTTCCAGATCGTCCCGTCCGGTGCCTGGACGACGCCGCCGTATCCCCACAGGGACTTCGTGACGGGCTTGAGCGGTGTGGCGCCGGCGTCGAGCGCGGCGTCGATGAGTGCCTTGACGTCGGCCGGCTGGGACACCGTGAGCGACAGCGAGAAACCGCGGAAGCCGGTCGTCGGCGCCTGCGAGGCGCTGAGTCCGACCTGAGTGTCCAGGCCGAAGGCGGCGGTGTAGAAGCGCTGGGCGGCCGTGGGGTCGGCCACCTCGAGGGTGATGGACTCGATGGAGGTCATGGACATCACGCTAGTTGTGGCTCGGTGAGGAATGCTTCTCCATTCCTGACCGGTATCGGCGGCGTCCTCGTCGCGGCTGCCGCCACCTCGCACCGGTATGCGCCGGGCGTCATGCCGGCCAGCTCGGTGAAGCGCGCAAGGAAGACACCTTGCGACGCGTAACCGACCAGGAAGCCGACCTCGGTGACCGTGAGGTCGCCACCGCGCAGCAACGCCTTCGCCCGCTCGACACGACGCGCCATCAAAAAGCCGTACGGCGACTGGCCGTACGCGAGCCGGAACTGCCGGCTGAGATGCCCGGCCGGCCAGTTCACGCCGCGGGCGAGCGCCTCCACGTTCAGCGGCTGCGCGGACGCCCGGTCGATCCGGTCACGGACACGGCGCAGTCGCACCAGGTCCTTCAGCCGCTGATCCTGGGCGAGCGCGCGCCCCCAGGCGGGATGGCACATACGACACCTACCTTCATGGGTATCCGCGCGCGCCAGGGGACCCCGGGGCCACCTGACGCGGCAGGGGTCAGCGAAGCTCCTGGATGCGGACCATGTTGCCCGCGGGGTCACGGAAGGCGCAGTCGCGGACGCCGTACGGCTGCTCGGTCGGCTCCTGTACGACGTCCACGTCGGCTGCCTGCACCTTCTCGAATGTGCCGTCCAGGTCCCGGGTGGCCAGCAGGATCCAGCCGTAGGTGCCCTTGGCCATCATCTCGGCGATGGTGCGGCGCTCGTCCTCGCTGATGCTGGGGTCCGCGGCCGGCGGCGCGAGGAGGATGGACGTGCCGGGCTGACCGACGGGGCCGACCGTGATCCAGCGCATCTTGCCCTGGCCCACGTCACTGCGGACCTCGAAACCGAGGACGTCGCGGTAGAAGGCCAGGGAAGCGTCCGGGTCGTCGTGCGGGAGCGAGGTGGTGTGAATGGTGATGTCCATGGCACCACGTTAGTAGCGGCCCGGCGGACTGCGCTTCTCCAATCCTGACCGGCCGGGCCGGCTCTCACCCCAGTGGGGTGAAGGGGGCATGCCCACGACTCGGTGCGGCTACCGCTCCAGGCCCTTCACGTTGTCCCCGAACGTCCACCCCTTCGACCCGTCCCAGTTGATCGACCAGGTCATCAGCCCCTTGAGGCCGTCGCCGTACGTGTTCCATGCCTGCGAAACCAGACTCGGCGCCATGTAGCCTCCGCCCGCGCCGGGCTGGGCGGGCAGGCCGGGGACCTGCTTGTCGTAGGGGACCTTGATCGTGGTTCCCTGGACGACGAGGCCCTTGTTCAGGCAGTCGGTCTGGGCGGTGAAGCCCTGGACGGTGCCGGCCTCGTAGGAGTCGCCGGAGCAGCCGTACATGCTGCCGTTGTAGTACTGCATGTTGAGCCACCACAGGCGGCCGTTGTCGGCGTACTTCTTGATGACGGGGAGGTAAGCGCCCCAGATCGAACCGTAGGTGACGCTGCCGCCGGTGACGTACGCCGTCTCGGGAGCCATCGTCAGGCCGAACCCGGCTGGCATCTGGGCGAGGATGCCGTCGATGATGCGGATCAAGTTGGCCTGGGACGTGGAGAGTTGGCTGATGTTGCCGCTGCCGATGAGGCCCGTCTCGATGTCGATGTCGATGCCGTCGATGTTGTACTTCTTCAGGATCGGGACGATCGTCTCGACGAAGTGGTCAGCGACGGCGGTCGAGTTGAGGTCGATGCCCGCCGCCGCGCCGCCGATGGACATCAGGATTGTCTGGCCCGAGGCCTTGGCCTGACACATCTCGGCGGGGGTCGCGACCTTCACGTTCGCGTCCATGCCGTCCTCCCACAGCGCGGTGCCGTCGGAGCGGATCACCGGGAAGGCCGCGTTGATGACGTTGTAGCCGTGCTGTGCCATCTCGGGGTTTGTGATGGGGGTCCAGCCGAAGGGCGGGTGCACGCCGTTGGAGGCACCGTCCCAGTTCTCCCAGTATCCCTGGAGGACCTTGCCGGCGGGTCGTGGTTTGGTCGCGCAGGTGTCGGCGGCGGGGGCGGCGGGCGCCGCGACGAGGACGGTGGAGAGGGACGCGGCCGCCGCGAGGGCGGCGCCGAGGAGACGGGACGTACGACTGCGACGGGACATGGGGGGCCTCCGCAGGATCGCCGGGCGAGTGGGGTTGGCGTGGGCATGACGCACGGTAGAGAGGTCCAGACCTTTCGTCAATGGGTCTGGACCAATGGGGAGTTGGGGTCGAGTCGCGATCGCGGCTAGTACGTCGCGCGTCGCTGCTGCGGCCGGGCCGCGCTCCCGTCGGCTGTGTGGGGGCGGTCCTCGGGCGCCGAGCGCTCGGCCTGCGCACGCAGCGCGGCGAGCCCCGCGACGACCTCACTGCGGTTGGCGGCCGAGGTCATCCAGTCGGGCAGCCTCGGGATCATCGCCAGGGACGACGACGGACTCCCCCGCTCCCTCAGACGCGCGCCGATGTACGCCGCGAGCGCGTCCACGTGCTCGATGTCGTACGCCCACAGCAGCCGGCCCGCGCAGCGCGTCTGCAACCACAACGGCCGGCCGAAGAACGGCTCGGCCGGACCGCCGAGCGTCGCGCCGATACGGGCACCGCCGCGCCGCTCCGGCTCCCACTCGGCAGTGGCCCCGCAGCGGGCGCAGGCCAGCCGCCTGGGCAGGAACAACAGGTCTACGGAGTAACGGAGTTCGGGCCCTCCAGGCCGAGGAACAACCACGGCACGCCCGGAGCAGCGGGGGCACACCACGAGGATGCGGGCCGCGAATTGGGCCAGCATGGCGCCCCTGTCGACGTGCCGGTACCCGGCGTCCATGGGGCCTCCCCTGCGTACTTCACCACTCGGATCCGCTTACCTCGACGCGCCGAATCGTACGCAACGGCCGACCACGCCGCGCGGTCCGCGCCAGGTCACCGGCTCCCCTCCACTCCGGTCAGCGCATCGAGATCCAGCACAGCGCCCAACGCCCCCTTCAGCGCACCGACGCACATCCCGTGCAGTTCGGCGCGGGTGAGCGACTCATTGGTCAGCCAGTCCACGCAGAGCACGCGGACGAAGACCAGCCAGCTCGTGAGCGCGGCCGACACGAGGTGCGTCGGCCCGTCGCCGAGCACCGTCGCCTCCAGCAACCGCCGCCGCAGCTCGGCCAGTTCGCCCGTGATGATCGCCTGGATGACCGGGTCGCCGGCTAGCACCCGGTTCGCGGCGAGCACGGTGTGCCGGTTGGCGGCGAAGTAGTCGAAGTGCGCATCGAGCCCTGCCGAGAGCTGCTCCATGACGGGTGCCGACTGGTCGAGCCTGGTCGCGGCCAGCAGTTGGTCCGCGGCCTGTCGGTAGACCTCGGCGAACAGGGCGTGCTTGCTCGGGAAGTAGCGGTAGAGCAACGCGCGTGAGACGCCCGCCCGTTCGGCGACGTCCTCCATGAACACCTCGTCGTACGGCTTCGCCGCGAACAGTCGCGCTCCGACATCGAGCAGTTCACTGCGACGCTCGGCGGGATCGAGTCTTCGGCGCGCGGTCATGCGCCCACCTTACTTGACACATGTCTACTAACAGTTCTAGCGTCGCGCTAGTAGACACGGGTCTACTAGTGAGCGGAGGCGGTTCCCTCATGGCCAGACTTCTCAAGTGGCTCGCGATGGCGATGGGCATCGCCTGCGCGGCGATCGGCCTCTACCACCTCGTCCTCGGCATCGCCTCCGTACCCGGCGAGGGCTCGACGGGAGCGACCGTCGACAGCCGGGAGCGGTTCTACAACGCGATCTTCTTCGGATACGGGCTCGCGTGGATCTGGGCCGCACGCCAGTCGCCGATCCCCTCCACAGCAGTGCGCTGGCTCGCCGGCATCTTCCTGCTCGGAGGCATCGGGCGCGTGCTGTCCGTCGCCGTCCACGGCTGGCCGCACTGGTTCCAAGTGCCGCTCAGCGCCCTCGAACTCGCCCTTCCCCCGCTCCTCTTCTGGCTGTCGACCGCGGACGAGCGGAGGGCGAGGGAGACGGCCGCGGGCGGAGACCGAGTCGGAGCACTCTGACCACGGACATGTGGCAGAAGGCTCGGTATCGGTTCGGCACTGGGTGTCGGCGTGGTCGCCATGAGCGCCCTCGCGCCCGTGGCGACCGCGGTGACCCCCGACACCGCCACCATCTCGTTCGACTGCGGAATCTACGGGTCGGGCACGGCGACCCTCACGGCCACCCAGGACGGCACGGCCGCGACGATCAGCGTGTCCACCTCGGCCATCCCGGCACCCATCGACGTCGGCGGCGGGCTCGGTCGACTCGACACTCACACTCACCAACAACGGCACCGGGTCATCCGCGTTCACCGGCAACTCCAACCCGGCGATCCCGGCCGGAAGCCCCGTGTCCACCGGGCCGCTGAACGGGACCGTCGCCGCCGGGGACAGCCTGGAGGCCAAGTCCCTGAAGGTCGTGGTCATGGGTATCACCGTGACCTGTAACGCCACATCCGCCCAGGCACCCGGTCCGTTCGTCTTCTGACGCGCAGGGCCGACCCCGCCGGGCGGTGCCACTCTCCTCTGGGGGCAGTGCCGCCCGGCTCCCCACGAGGTGACTCCGGCGCGTCGCCTACGCCGGCGGTGTGCCGTAGTCCGCCAGAATCTGCGCACGCTGAGAATCGGATCGGTTGTGCTGAGTGTCTCGGATGTGCCGCGTGCGGCCGCGTTCTGGACGGAGGCCCTGGGATACGTCCCGCGCGAGGCGATGGAGGAGGACTGGGTGGTGTTGGTTCCGGCGGGAGCGGGCGCGCACCGACCAGGGCTTGTTGGCTCGCCAGTAGTGCCGGGGCAGGTCGTCGAATTCCTGGCGCAGCCGCAGGGAGACGCCCTTGAGGGAGTTGACGAGTTTCGTCACGGCGACTTTGGGTGGGAAGTTCACGGGGAGGTGGACGTGATCGGCCTCGCCGTTGAACTCCACCAGCTCGCACTCGAAGTCTGTACAGACGGCTCGCATGATCTTCTTGATCCGGCGCAGAAGGACATCGTCGAACACCTTGTGCCGGAACTTGGTCACGAAATCCAAATGAACATGCATCACGAAAACACGGTGTCTACCAGTTCTGATCTTCTACATCTCGGCCAAAACCTAATTATGTGGAGTGACCGGTCATGCAGCTTCGGTACAGCTTTCGCCTGTATCCAGAGCCCGGCCAGGAGCGGGCGCTGGCGCGGGCGTTCGGGTGCGCCCGTGTCGTGTTCAACGACGCGGTGCGCGCCCGTCGTGACGCCTACGAGTCCGGCAGCCCCTATCCGTCGGCGGCCCTGCTGTCCAAGGTATTGGTGACCGGGGCGAAGAAGCGCCCGGAGCGGTCCTGGCTGGGCGAGGTCTCCTCGGTCGTGCTCCAGCAGTCCCTGAAGGATGTGGAGTCCGCCTACCGCAACTTCTTCGCCTCCCTCAAGGGCGAACGCAAGGGACCGAAGGTCGCCGCGCCCCGGTTCAAGTCCCGGAAGGACGCCCGGCAGTCCATCCGCTTCACCGCCAACGCCCGCTGGTCCATCACCCCCGGTGGGCGGCTGAACCTGCCGAAGATCGGGCCGGTGGAGGTGGCCTGGTCCCGCACCTTGCCCACCACCCCCTCCAGCGTCACCGTCATCAAGGACAGTGCGGGCCGGTATTTCGCCTCGTTCGTGATAGGGACCGATCCGGACGCCGATGCCGCTGCAATGCCCGAGACGGGGCAGAGCATCGGCATCGACCTGGGCCTGGCCTCCTTCGCGGTGTTGTCCGACGGCACGAAGATCAACTCCCCCAGGTTCCTGCGCCGCGCGGAGAAAAAGCTCAAGAAGGCCCAGCGGGATCTGTCCCGCAAACAGAAGGGATCGAAGAACCGGGCCAAGGCCCGGCTGAAACTCGCCCGCGCCCACACCCAAGTGGCCGATGCCCGACGGGAGTTCCACCACCAGCTCTCCACGATGCTGATCCGCGAGAACCAAGCGATCGCAGTGGAGGACCTGGCCGTGAACGGACTCGCGCGCAGCTGGCTGGCGAAATCGGTGCACGACGCAGGCTGGTCATCCTTCGTGAACATGCTCGAGTACAAGGCGGCACGGTACGGACGGACCTTCGTCCGGATCGACCGGTTCGAGCCGACCAGCCAGACCTGCTCAACCTGCGGCCACCGGGATGGGCCCAAACCGCTCGACGTGCGCGAGTGGACCTGTCCCGCATGCGACACGGTTCACGACCGGGACGTCAACGCCGCGAGCAATGTGAAGACGGCCGCCGGACTGGCGGTATCGGCCTGCAGAGCGCCGGTAAGACCAGGACTTGTCCTGGCACAGCGCGCAGAAACAGGAAGCCAGGGAATCCCTACCGGGCACCGTGCCGCGAAGCGGCACAGCACCCGGTAGGGACGGCCAGAATCCTCGCCCCATCAGGGCGAGGAGCATGTCAATTGAGCGAGCTCTGCTTGGGGACCACGACTCCGTAGAGGTCCTGAACCGTGGCGAGTGCGGCCTCGTGGACCTGCTTCGCGGGGATTCCGTTCGGGTTGCCCTTGAGCGGCAGCGGCCGGGTCGCGGAGGCGTCGCCCACCACGGTCGGGTTGTTGCCGTTGAGGAACGCGCCCTGGGTCGTGAACAGGGTGCACATGTTGGTCATGAATCCGGCGATGATGACGTTCTTGCGCCCGGCCTTCTTGACCTCTTCGGCGAGATCGGTGTGGTGGAAGCCGTTGGGGACGGTCTTCTCGACGACGGGCTCGCCCTTCGCCGGCTTGAGTGCCGGAATGATCTGACCCGCCTTCGACTTCAGGTCGTAACCCTTGTCGACGATGTGGATGACGGGCGTGCCCGCCGCACGGGCGCGCTTCAGCAGGGCTTCGGCCTTGTTCACCGCGGAGTGCCACCCGTCGAGTTCCATCACACCCTGGGTGTAGGTGTTCTGGTAGTCGACGAGGATCAGCGTCGCGTCGGAGAGTTTCGCCGGGGTCTCGTCCAGCTTGTTGAGCTGCCGCAGCGTCGTGGTGTCCTTCGCGACGTTCTTCTCCCCGGCGTTCCCCCCGGCGTTCTCCACGGCCGGCGACGGCTTGCGGTCGGTGCGCGCGGCGGCTTCGGAGCTTCCGCCGCACGCCGTCGCGGTGGCCGCGAGAACGGTGGCGAGGCTCAGCGCGGCGGCTGAACGCAGCGGCTTCATCCGACGATCTCCTTCTGGGTCGGTACGACGACGCCGTACAGGTCGGCGATGGTGGCGAGGGCGCTGTAGTGCACCTGGCAGGCGTCGAGGTCGGTACCGGCCACCGGCAGCGAGCGGGTTGCGGTGGCATCGGCGACGACCGTGGGACGGTTGCCGCGCAGGAACGCGCCCTGCGCTGTGAACGCCACACACATGTGCGTCATCCAGCCGGCGATGATGACGTCCTGCCCGTCCGGGACGTGTGTGCCCAGGTCGGTGTCGACGAACGCGTTCGGGACCTGCTTGACGACGACGGCCTCACCCGCGACCGGCGCGACACGGGGGTGGATCTGACCGATCTCGGCCCGGATGTCGTACGGGGTGCCCTCGCCACCGTCGTTGATGACGTGCACGACCTTCGTGCCCTCATGGCGAGCCCGTGCCAGCAGCTGCGCGGCGGCGTCGAGCGAGGCCTCCCACCCGTCGAGTTCCATCACGCCCTGGGTGTAGGTGTTCTGGAAGTCGATCAGGATCAGCGTCGAGCCGGCCAGCTTCGCGGGCGTTTCGTCGAAGCCGTTGAGTTCGCGCAGCGTAGTTCTGGACATGGGTGTACCGCCTTCGGTCTTCGCGTGAGGTTGGCAGCCCGAGCGTTGCGGTGGGCTACGACCAGAACGCTACGGCCCAGCAGGCGTGTCAACAATGACGTCTAACATGCAGATACCGACATGCCGCTCGCGCATCACTGATCGCCAACTGCCAACCACCAATGGCCAATCGCCAATCGCCAACCAAGGGGACTCATGCAGGACATCGCCAGACGTCTCATCGTCATCGTCCTCTTCGATGGCGTCGACCTGCTCGACGTCACCGGGCCACCGGAAGTGTTCTCCCTGGCCCGACGCGAGACCGAGGACGCGGCGGGCTATCACGTCGTCCTCGCCGCCGAGAGCATGGACCCGGTGACCACCTCCGCCGGAGTCCGCATCCTCCCGGACATCACCTTCCGGGAAGCCGTCGAGGGAAGCATCGACACCCTTATCGTGCCCGGCTCGGTGGAGGTCGACAGCGAGCGCCGCGTACGGGCGCTCGTCGACCCCGAGCTGGTCGGCTGGGTGAAGGCCCTCGCCGACCGGACGCACCGGGTCACGTCCGTATGCGTCGGAGCGCACCTCCTCGCCGCGGCCGGCCTCCTCGACGGCAAGCGGGCGACCACGCATTGGTCGACCGCACCCCAACTGGCCGCGGACCACCCGGCGGTGAAGGTCGACGCCGATCCGATCTTCATCCGCGAAGGCAACGTCTGGACCGGAGCCGGCATCAGCGCCTGCCTCGACCTGTCGCTCGCCCTGATCGCCGATGACCTCGGCGAGGCCATTGCGCTGCGCGTCGCCCGGCAGCTCGTGATGTACCTGAAACGGCCGAGCGGGCAGAGCCAGTTCAGCGTCCCCCTGGAACAGCTCTCCACGACGCGGCGCATCGAGGATCTCCGCCACCACATCATGCGCAACATCAGCCGGCCGCTGACCGTCGTGGACCTGGCCGAGTACGCGCATGTCAGCGACCGGCACCTCACCCGGCTCTTCAAGACCGAACTGGGCATGACCCCGCACGCCTACATCGAATCCGTCCGGGTCGAGAAGGCACGCCACGACCTCGAATCCTCCGACGCCACGCTCGAACGCATCGCGTCCACCTGCGGGTTCGGCACGACGGACACCCTGGTGCGGGCGTTCCGACGACGGCTGAACACGACACCCACGGAGTACCGCCGCAGATTCCGGGTGCCCCAGACCCGTTGACGACTGACACCCGCCCGCCCTCCCGGTCACCCATAGACACTGTCTACGCAACAGTGGTAGACAGTGTCTATGGGTGATGAGAACTCGCTTCGCGAGCGGCTGATCGACGTCGGTGTGGACCTGGTCCTCACCGAAGGTTCCGCGTCTGTGGGGCTGCGGGAGATCGCCCGGCGGGCCGGGGTGTCGCACGGGGCCCCGCGCCGGTACTTCGCCACGCACCACGCCCTGCTCTCGGCCATCGCACGGCGCGGCTTCGAGGACCTCACGGCCCGTTTCGAGGCCGCCGTCGACCGTGAGGCGCCACCACGCGCCCAACTGGAGCGGCTCTCCAAGACCTACGTCGGGTACGCGCTGGAGTGCCGCGGCATGTTCGAGCTGATGTTCCGCCACGACCTGCTCGACGGCGCGCAACAGGACCCCGGCCAGCCTCAGTTGCGCACCTCCACGCTTCCGCTGTTCGAGCGGATGGCCGCGTTGGTCGGCCGGTGCGGGGAGGGTCCGGACGCCGTGCACCGGCCCGGCCCGCCCGGCGGTTCGGCCGTATCTCCTGCGGTGACCGCCGCCGCCCTGTGGTCCGGGCTGCACGGCATCGCCCAGCTGTGGACCTGGGGAAGCCTCCAACTGGCCCTCGCCACTCCCCCGCCCGGCGATCAGGAACGCGACCAGCTCGTCACGGCAGTCCTGGACGCTCACCTCGGTCCGGTGACGACGTGAGCACTTCCGCACGGCGGCCCTTCGCCCTCCTGGCCTCCGTGTCCGGGGCGATGATCGTGGCACTGGACGGGACCATCCTGCTCGTGGCGCAGCCCAGCCTCCGGCGTGATCTCGACGCGAGTGTGGCCCAGGTCCAGTGGACGAGCACCAGCTACCTGATCGCCGTCGCCACGCTTCTCGTCGTCGCCGGTCGCCTCGGCGACCGGCACGGACACGCGCGGCTCCTCTTCGTGGGCGTCCTCGGGTTCGGGGTCGCGTCGGCCGGCATCGCGCTCGCGCCCACCATCGGCTGGGTCATCGCACTGCGCGCCGCTCAGGGCGTCTTCGGCGCGCTCCTGCAGCCCGCGACACTCGCCCTGCTGCGGCTCACGTACCCGCCGGACCGTCTCGGCACGCCCATCGCCGTCCGCACCAGCGCGATCGCCGTGGCCGCCGGGGTCGGTCCGGTCCTCGGCGGGATTCTCGTGCAACATCTCGGATGGCGTGCGGTGTTCTGGGTCAACGTGCCGGCCGCGCTGGTGATCGCCGCGCTCACCCTCGCCGTCCGTACGCCCATGCCTGAACGCTCCGGTTCACAACGACTGGACCTCACCGGCACGGCCCTGCTCACGGCGGCACTCGCGCTGCTCGTCCACACGCTGGCCGGCGTGCCGGGGCGCGGCTGGACCTCTGGGTCGACGCTGCTCGAACTCGCCGCCGGCCTGGCCCTGTCGGGGGTACTCGTCCTGCACGAGCGCCACGCCGCTCACCCGATCGTGCCGCATGCCGTGGCCCGGTCCGTCCCTGTGACCGCGGCCATGGCACTCCTCCTGGTCGTCAGCGCGGGTCTGTTCGGCGCACTGTTCAGGGCCACGTTCTTCCTTCAGGACGCCCTGCGCCTCGCCCCGCTCGCCACGGGTCTGCGCGTCCTTCCGCTGACCGCGCTGATGGTCCTTGGCGCGCCCGTGGCCGGCGCCGCACTGCGCCGGTACGGCCCACGGCACACCTCCATAGCGGGCACGGCTCTCGTCGTGGTGGGCATCGCGCAGCTGTCGTCGCTCGGTCCGACCAGCCCGTGGCCGTCCATGACAGCCGCCTTCGCCGCGCTCGGTGCCGGGTTCGCCACGGTGATGGTCACCGCCACGGGGACAGTCGTCGGCGATGCGCCGCCGGGGTATGCCGGAGTCGTCGGAGGGCTCAAGCAGACGGCGATGAACATCGGCCCGTCGCTCGGCATCGCCGTCGCAGCCGCCGCGACGGGCGCAGCGGGCGCGACCGGTTCGGCCCATGCCTCCGCTTCCGCTTCCGCTTCCGCTTCCGCGATGAGCATCAGCCTGTTGCCCCTGGCCTTCCTCGCCCTCCTCGGCCTGATTCCCGCCTTCCTACTGCCTCGGCACGCGGACGGCGACGTCGACCCCGCTCCCCCAAAACGACAACTGGGGCCGCAGAAGGGCCCTGTTGCGGATATCGGCGAACGCCGGTAGCACCACGAAGCGGCGCACGCGACCCCACCCCAGGGTCGCGTGCGCCGCGTATGCGGGAGAGGATCAGAGCTTCAGGCGGTGCACACCTCCCCGGACCGTGCCCACGTACAGCCAGCCGCCGTTGGCCGCGAGGCTCGTCGCGTCGAGGTTCTGCAGGCCGGTGGAGATGTTCTGCCAGGTGCGGCCGCCGTCCGTGGAGCGCAGCACTCCGCGGCCGCCGCGCGGCAGGGCCGTCTCCCAGTAGCCGGTGGTCGCCGCGTACAGCGTGCCGCCCACCTGCAGCACGTCCTTGACCCGGAGCGGCAGTTTGCCGGTGTCGCCGGTGCGGAAGGTCTTTCCGCCGTCCGTCGACACCTTGATGGCGTCGCCGCCGGTCAGCATCCGTGAACCGGTGAACTCGATGGTGTCCACGCGGCCGTCGGCGACCTTGGTGATGTCGTCGCCGCCGTTGTCCGAGCGGTAGAGGCCGTCGGGGGCGCCGAGCCACAGCCGGTCCGGGTTCTTCGGGTCACCCGCGACCGCGGTGAAGTACGTCTGGTCGTTGAGCAGGTTCTTCCAGTTGGCTCCCCCGTCCTCGGTGGAGAACAGGCCCACGCCCAGCAGGTTGCCGTACGAGACATACACGCGGTCGGGGTCGGCGGGGTGCACGGCCATCGCGAACACCGTGCCGTTGCTCTCGCCCTTCTTCTTCCAGGTGACGCCCGAGTCGCCGCTGCGCTCCAGACGGAAGCCGCCCCAGGCGTTGTACTGCACCCGCCAGACGATCCGTGAGTCCTTGGGAGAGGTCTGCAGCAGCCGGGTCTCGACGCCTATCCTGCCCTCGCCGCCGGTGGTGCCCCACTCGGCCCCGGAGACGGGGAGCCGGGAGCGGTGGGTGCCCTGCCAGCCGGCCGCGAGCAGCTGGTCGCCGCTCGCCGCCAGGGAGTTGACGGTGCCGCCCTGGACGCCCAGACGCCGGTAGTCCTTGCCGTCCGCCGTGCCCCGGTACACGCCGGCCGCGTCCGCTGAGACGGTCAGCGAGCCGTCGGCCCAGCGGTCGAAGTCGGAGACGGTCGAGGCGCGGTTGACGCCGGCGATGGTGCTCCACTCGCGGCCGTGGTTGCGGCCGACCCGGGTGTCACCGCCGTAGCTGACGTACAGGTCGCCGCCGGTGAGGGTCATTCCGGAAGCGCCGTATCCGTGATTGTCCAGCGCCGCCCAGGTCTTGCCGCCGTCGAAGGAACCGACGATGCCCGAGCCGATCTCGTAGATCGCCACGACCTGGCTGTCCGCGACCACATTGACGGAGACGCCGCCGTCCACCGAGTCGTGGACCTTGACGGCTGCGCCGAGCGTGCCGGTGGAGAGGCCGTCGCGCTTCCAGAGTGACTTGCCCGCCGAGAGGTAGAGGCTGTCACCGCCGATCGCCAGGTCGTAGACGTGATCGGCGGGAAGGCCTATGGGCTCGGACGCCCAGGTGTCGCCACCGTCCCTGCTGATCAGCAGATCGGTGGCGGTGCGGGCGACGAGGGTCTTCGTCGCCTCGTCGGCGAGGAAGTCGTAGACGGGGGTGTCGGGGGTGTTCAGGGTCTTCCAGCTGCGGCCGGCGTCCTCCGTGCGCAGGATCGAGCCGGTGCGGGGTATACCGGAGGCGCTGTTCGCGGCGTACCACCAGCGCTTGGCGTTCGTCGGGTCGATGACGGTGAAGGCCTGGCCCGACACATTGCCGAGCGGCAACCTGGTGTGCTGCTTCCAGGTCGCGCCGTTGTCCTCGGTCGACCAGGGGCCGGCCTTGTTGTACTGGGTGAGGACAGCGGCCCCGGGATCGCTCTGCGCGGTGCTGATGTCGCCGCTCTGCGAGTTGGGTCCGACGGGCTGCCAGCGGGAGTCACGGCTGTCCTCGGGGGTGACCTCGAAGCCGTCACGGTTGCTCGTCAGGGTCTTGCCGTCGGTGGTCCGACCGGTCACCGAGACGAGATGCGCGCCGATGCCGCGGCCGGTGATCTCGGCCTGGTAGACGTTCCCCGAGCGGAGTCCGGTGGCGACCGTGTAGGGCCTGCCGTGCGGCGGGGTCACGGTGAGGACCGGCGGCTTCGCCAGCGGGGCCGGTGTGAACACGACCGCGGTGGACCCGCCGTCGCTCGGATCGGGACCCGCCTGCACGAACAGCTGCCGTACGACCAGGAGATACGGGACGCGCAGGGCCGCGCCGCCCTCCGGCGTGACCGTGACCGTGCCGCTGATCTCGGCCTCGCCCGCGGGGCGGTCGGCGCCGAGCGTGACGGTCGCGGTGGCGCTCCCGCCCGCCGGGATGCGCAGAGTGCGCGGGCTGACCCGGGCCTCGCCGCTCACCTTCAGGCGGACGGAGCGGGTCCGGGTTCCGGAGTTGTTGACGGTGAGCTTCTTGCTGCCGCCCACGGTGTGCTCGGCGAGGTCCGCGAGCCCGTACGAGAGCGTGGCCGGAGTGGTGGTGATGGCGGCGTCCGCCCGGTCCGCGGCCGCGGCGACGTCGAGCCTGCCGGAACCGGTGGTCGTTGCCCCGTAGTCCTTCAACTGCTCGGTACTGCCCACCAGTTCGGAGGTCACCTTCGCCGGGGTCTCACCGGGGTGGAGCTGGCGCAGCAGCGCCGCGGCGCCCGCGACGTGCGGTCCCGCCATCGACGTACCGGAGAGGCGGTAATAGCCGGGCGCGTACAGAGACTTGGGGATCGTGGAGCGGATGTCGTATCCCGGTGCGACCAGGTCCGGCTTGAGGTCCCAGTTCAGGTCGGGGCCGCGCGAGGAGAAGGAGGCGATCTTGTCGGTGACGTCCGTGCCGCTGATCGTCACCTCGACCTTGCCGTCCGCCAGGCGGCGGCCGAGCTCGGCGTACTGGGTCGAGTCGACGCCCAGCATGACCATGGAGTCCATGCGCATCGAGTCGCCGGACTCCCTGACGGAGGTGGCCGGGGCGAGCGGCACGGTGCCGTCCGCCTTCGCCGGGGGCTGACCCGCGGTGTCCGGCCGGCCCGCGTCCTCCGGCTGTCCGGCGAGCACCGGACCGCCGCCCGAGCTCTTCCCTCCGATGATGGCGAGCGCCCCATGGCGCTCCGCCTCGCGGGCCATCTCGATCTCCCAGGCGGACAGATGCTCCTGGGTGTCCGCGACGAGCATGTCGATGCGGACGGCCTTGCCCTTGACGTCTCCGGCCCGCTCCCAGTCCTCCGCGGCGCCCTGGCCGAGGTCGACGACCTCCGTCGTGACGGGGGCCGCGGGCGGGTTCGCGGAGATCACGCCGCGGTACGTCTGGATCTTCTTGCCGCCCTTGTAGGTGGCGCCTGGTATGCGCAGGCCACTGACCGAGGCCCCGACCGCTATGACGCCGTCGGCGGCGGCCGGGGTGCCGACGGTGCCGCTTCCCGGGCCCTCGTTGCCGGCCGAGGCGACCACGACAACTCCGGCCTTGGTGGCGGCGGTTGCGGCCAGGCCGAGCGGATCGCGGCCGTCTCCATAGCCGCCGAGGCTCATGTTGACGACATCGGCGCGGTGCGGATTGGCCGGGTCGATCGCGGCCTCGATACCGGCGACGATATCGGAGGTGTATCCCTCGCCCGCATCGTCCATGACCTTGTACGCAAGGAGGTTGGCACCCGGGGCCACACCGGTGACGCCGCCCTTCTCGGCGGCCTTGCCTGCGATGATGCCGGCGACATGGGTGCCGTGGCCGTTGTCGTCCATCGGGTCGGTGTCGTCGTTGACGAAGTCGTAGCCGCCCACGACCTTGTGGCCCTTGCCGAGGGCGCTGCCCAGGTCCGGGTGGCTGTAGTCGACGCCGCTGTCGAGGATGGCGACGGTGACGCCCTTGCCGTCGGCGCCGTTGCCCGCCGGGTCCTTGCGTTGCCAGACCTGCGGGGCGTTGATCAGCGGCACACTGTCGTCGGTGAGGATGTGCATCTTGGCGTCGGGGACCACGGAGGCCACCCCGGGCACTTGCTTCAGCTCGGCGACCTCGGAGGCCTTCACGGTCACTGCGACCGCGTTGAGCAGCAGGTTCAGCCTGCGCGGCGAGCCGGTGCGCAGACCGGCGTCCTTCGCGTCACCGAGGAACGTCTTCTGCCGGGCGGCGAGGGAGGCGCGGTCGGCGCCGATCTCCCTGGCGTCGGCGGACCGCAGCCGGCCCTTTCCCGTCGCGGCGGCGGCCCCGGACAGCGTGACGATGACACGCTGCTCGGGGTCCTGGTGTGGGTCCGCGGTGGCGGACTGGGGCACCGCGGACAGCAGGCCGCCGATGACGGCGGCCGTGAGTCCGGCGGTGAACGTTCTTCGAGGGGTCATGCCAGACGAATTAATCGGACGCGAGTGGTCCAGACAACGATTTGGACTGGCCCATTGCTGCCCCTGGCACACACGGGCCAAGATCCGGCCATGCCCCAGTTGACCGCCGCAGGAATCGAAGCCTTCGACGAGAGCGTCTACCGCGCGATCCTCGTCCGGCACACCGCCGCCCCCGCCGAGCTGGCGGATGACTTGTCCTGCTCCACCGAGCGGGTCGCCCGCGCCCTCGACCGACTGCGCGAGAACGGCCTGGTCGGACGACTCTCCGGAACCCGCCGCCGGTACGCGGCCATTGAGCCGGGCGCGGCCCTGGAGTCGCTGGTCCGCTCCCGAACCGCGGATCTCGACGGCGTGCGGGCGGCGGCCGGCGAGCTGTCACGGCTGTTCGCCGCGGCCAGGCAGGGCGCCTCCGAACAGGTCGAAGTCATCAGCGGCGGCGAGGCGTTGGGCCGCTGGTTCGTACAGCTTCAGCAGGAAGCGCGTGACGAGGTCATCACCCTGGACCGCCCGCCGTACGCGCTCACCACCTCCAACCCGGTCGAGGCGACCGCCCTCACCCGGGGCGTCCGCTATCGCGCCGTCTATGCCCCCGAGGCGCTGGAGTGGCCCGGAGTCCTGGGCGACATCCGCGAGCTGGTGGCGCACGGCGAGCAGGCCCGCGTACTGCCGGGCCTGCGCATCAAACTGGCCATCTCCGACCGCCGCCTCGCCCTGATGCCGCTCACCCTCGACTTCACCACAGAGGTACGCGCCGCCGTCATCCGCCCGTCAGCCCTGCTCGACGGCCTCATCGACTACTGGGAACTGTGCTGGCGCACCGCGACCCCGCTGGGCGCCCCCACCGAGGACGACCCCCTCGGCGAGGAGGACCGCCAGATGCTGACCCTCCTCGTCGGCGGCCTCAAGGACGAGGCGATAGCCCGCCAGTTGGGCTGGTCGGTCCGGACGATGCGGCGCCGGATCAGCCGCCTCCACGAGGAGCTGGGCGCCGCGAACCGCTTCCAGGCGGGGGTGATCGCGGCGCGCCGGGGGTGGATATGAAGTCCCTTGAGCCGTCAGCCGGTTGACTGGCGGCCGACGGCCGCGAGGTCGTCGGAGCGTCCGGCCTGCAGCCGGGACCACTGGGCGGTGGGGCGTCCGTCGGTGCTCATGTAGTTGCCGCTGATCTGCGGCCAGCCGGCGGGCGAGTCCTCCCACGGCTCCTGCCGTCCGTACGCCGTCCGGTCCAGCAGGCCGTACGTCTGGTCCATCGCCTCGACACCGCGGCCGGTGGTCCAGTACGTCTCGAACACCCGGTCTCCCTGGCGCAGATAGCACGCCAGCATGAACGGGCCACGCCCCGCCATCAGTGTGTCGATCGACTCCCGGGCCGAGTACCAGGGCACGTCCCAGCCCATGAAGTCGCGGTAGCGGACGCTCTCCTCGTAGGGGCCCTGGCACAGCGTCGCGTAGGTGACGTCACGGGAGTGCAGGTAGGACAGCTCGCGGACCTGACTGTTGAAGAACGTGCAGCCCTCGCACTGCTCGGCGGCGGGGTGGTCGGCGTGCCACATCTGGAAGTACGCGATGAGCTGCGTGCGGCCCTCGAACGCCTCCAGCAGCGTGACCTGACCGGACGGGCCGGTCAGCGGGGTGCCGGCGTCCACTTCCACCATGGGCAGCCGGCGGCGGGCCGCCGCGATCGCGTCTCCTTCGCGGGTGTACGCCTTCTCCCGGATCCGCAGCGCGTCCAGTTCTGCCTGGTAGGCGGCTCGGTCCACGGCCTTGGGTGCCGGAGCGCTCGTTTCGGTGCTCATGAGAACTCAATCCCTTCATGTCCTGTCCGGAGGGTCCTGTCCGGAAGGGTCCAGTCCGAAGGGTCTTCTCCGGCTGTCCTCCGGCTCAACTCCAGAGCGACTGTCACCCCACCGACGAAGGCGGCCCCGCCGGATCGACATCGGCAGCGGAAAAAGTTCGCGGAATGTGCGCGACGCTCGTCAGAGCTCGCCGTTTCCACTGGTCAGCTCGCTGATCCGGCTGGTCAGGTAGCGACGCTCGGCCTCGGTCGGCGCCAGTTTCAGGGCGTCCTCGTACGCCTGCCTGGCCTCGTCCCTCCGGCCGGAGCGGCGGAGCAGGTCGGCCCGGGTCGCGGGCAGCAGGTGGTAGCCCTCGAGGCGCCCGGACGCCGCCAGCTCGTCGACCAGCGCCAGACCGGCCGGGATGCCGTCCGCCATCGCGACCGCCACCGCCCGGTTCAGCTCGACGACCGGGGACGGGGCCAACCGGGCCAGCTCCGCGTACAGCACCGCGATCTGCGGCCAGTCCGTGCTCGGCGCGTCGGGCGCGGTGGCATGGACGGCGGCGATCGCGGCCTGGACCTGGTACGGCCCGGTATGCCTTCCGGCCAGCGCCTGGTCGAGGATCTCCACGCCCTCGGCGATCAGCCCCTGATCCCACCTGCGCCGGTCCTGCTTCTCCAGCGTGACGAGGACGCCGTCGGATGTACGGGTCATGCGGCGCGCCTCGTGCAGCAGCATCAGGGCGAGCAGTCCGCGCGGCTCGGGTTCGCCGGGCATCAGCCGGATCAGGACCCGGGCCAGCCGGATCGCTTCGGCGGTCAGCGCCCGGCGGGCGTCCTCGCCCTCGTCGTCGTACCCCTCGTTGAAGATCAGGTAGAGCACCGCGAGGACGGCGGCGAGTCGCTGCGGAAGCAGGTCGGCGCCTGGCACGCGGTACGGGATGCCGGCCTCGGCGATCTTGCGCTTGGCGCGGACCAGGCGCTGCGCCATCGTCGGCTCGGCCGTCAGGAAGGCCCGGGCGATCTCGGCGGTGCTCAGCCCGGCCAGCGTACGCAGGGTGAGCGCGACCCGGGCCGGAAAGGGCAGCGCCGGATGGCAGCAGGTGAAGATCAACCGCAATCGCTCGTCCGGGATGTCCTCCACCGGCGGTTCATCCGGATCGGGGGTGATCACGGCGAGCCGGCGCAGCTTGGCCGCGCCGACGGCGTCGCGCCGCAGCCGGTCGGTCGCGCGGTTGCGGGCGGCGGTGGTGAGCCATGCGCCCGGGCGGCGCGGCACACCGTCGCGCGCCCAGGTCGTCAGCGCGGCAGCGAACGCGTCCTGCGCGCAGTCCTCCGCCAGGTCCCAGTCGCCCGTCATCCCGATCAGGGTCGCGACCACCTGGCCCCACTCGTCCCGGAACGCCGCGTCGACGGCCTTCCGGACCCGGTCGTCCGGCGCGGTCACTCCCAGACCGGGCGGATCTCGACGCCGCCCCAGCGCGCGTAGGGATGGCCTTCGGCGATCGCGATCGCCTCGTCCAGGTCCGCGCACTCGACGATCACGAAGCCGCCGACGAAGTCCTTGGTCTCCGCGAACGGGCCGTCAGACACCAGGGTTTCGCCGTCCCGGACCCGGACCGTGGTCGCGTCCACCACCGGACGCAGCCGCGCGCCGACGAGCATGCCGCCCCGCCGGTCGAGATCCGCGAGCCAGGCCTGATGTACGGGGTCCGCCTCGAGTTCCTCGTTGCTGGGCGAAGCCTTCTCGTCGTCGCAGATGAGCAGCACGTACTTCACCCTGTTCATTCTGCCCCTGACGCCGCCGGCGTGAGGGCCGCGAATCGCATCGCAGACGGGCAGAAGCATCGTGCTTCGGCGCGGTCGTTCGTCGGCGGCCTCGGGGCCGGGCCCAGGCTTCCTCGTGAGCGTGAGAGTGTCTGGGCGTGTCAGAGATGTCGAGCAGGTTGGAGTCGGCCTTGGCTGAGGCTTTCTCTCCTTCGTGGTCGCGACGCGCTCGGGCCGGGCGTGACCTTGCATCGTTCGCCCATGTTCCCGAGGCTGCGGAAGCGTTGGTGGGGCTGCTGCTGGACGTCGAGGACACGGCGGTTACCCGGCAGACGGCAGAGGCCCTGGCCCGCGTGGGAACGGTGGCCTCCGTAAGGCTCCTCGCTCTCGCGATCGCCGGCGCCGGCGCCGACGACAGCCAGGCCGACTGGATGGAGACCGGAGTGCATGACGCGCTCGTGGGGCCGGACAGTGCGCCGGACATCGCAACGGTCTGCGGACAGCTCGGCCGGGACCCAGTAGCGGCTGTCCGTCAAGGTGCCGCGGAGATCTTGGCATGGACGGACGGCAGACCGGGTCCGCCATGACCTGCTACCCAGCGGCTGTCGCCGCGTCCACGGTCTCGGGCGCGGTCGGCTCATTGGGGGTCGGCGGCGTGCGGTACGCACGGAGGGAGGCGTTCGTCGCTGCCACCACGGCGACTGCCAGCGCGGCAGACAGTCCGCCGGTGACCAGGGCGAAGGGGGCTGAGGTGGCCGATGCCATCAAGCCGCCCCGGAAGTTGCCGAGTTCGGGGCCCGCGACGCCGATGACGTGCTCCACGGAGGAGACCCTCCCCCGATACGCGTCCGGGGTCTCCAGCTGGACCAGCGCACTGCGGGTGACGACGGAAACGGTGTCGGCGGCGCCGGCCACGGCCAGGCATCCGAGCGCCGGCCACAGCGGCCCGGACAGGCCGAAGCCCGCCAGCGCGAGGCCCCAGACGGCGGCAGCGCACAGCTGGACCAGGCCGCCGCGGCGCCAGCGTGTCACCGTGCCGGAGAGAAGGCCGGTCGCGATCCCGCCGACCGCGACGGCCGAGAGGAACAGACCGAGGGTCTGCGGGTTGCCGTCGAATCGGATCTCGTTGACCAGTGGGAAGAGCGCGATCGGCATGGCGAGCAGCGTCGCGGACAGGTCGGTGGCCATCGAGCCCCACAGTGTCGGGCGGCGCAGGACGATCCGCCAACCTCCGTGCTCCGGACGGCGCCTGGTGACGTTCGCGTCGGTACCGTCGGGCTTCATGGCCGGGAGGCGGATCACCGCGAGCACCGAGACCAGCGTCGCCACTGCCTGGGCGGCGTATGCGGCTGGGAGGTCCCAGCGGGCGATGATCAGCCCGGCCAGCGCGGGCCCGGCCAGCATCGCCGCCTGGAACGAGATGTTGGTCAGCGCGAGACCGGCCGCGACCTGGTCGGCCGGAAGCAGCCGGACGGGGAAGGTGCGCCGGGCAGGGGCACCCAGCGCGCCGCAAGCGGTCCCGGCAGCAACCAGGGCGAGCAGCAGGAAAACGTTCCGGTTGCCCGCCACGGCTTGGGCGGACAGCCCAGCGGCCACCAGCAGTTGGCCTGCCGTCGTGGCCCGCACCAGCGCCCGGCGGTCGACACTGTCGGCCAGCGTGCCGCCGAGCAGCCCGAACAGCACCATCGGCAGGCCGGTGGCGAGCCCGATGGCGCCGGTGCCCACCGTGCTGCCGGTCAGGTCCCAGACCTGGGCGAGCACGGCCACCGTCGCTATCTGGCCGCCGAGTTGGGAGGCCGAGGTGCCGATCCACAAGTCGCGAAACGGCCGGCTGCCACGCAGCGGGCGAGTGTCGAGGAACCGGACACGCCTGGTCACTGAGGTGGCTCCGTGAGGTGGTGAAGGACCCGCTCCCGCATCGACCGATGCTCCAGTGCCCGCCGCACCTCCTCGACGACAGCAGTCATCGCGTGCGGGATCTCGCCGTCCAGCTCGGCGACCGTCGCGTGCGTGGCCCGCCACTCGGCCTCCAGGAACGGCACCAGCGAACGCCCGCGCTCGGTCAGGTTGATCCGCCGGGTACGGGCGTCGGGTCCGGGTTCGGAGGTGACCAGATCCTCCTTGCGCATGGCGGCGATGGTCTGGCTGATCGCGGAGTGCGAGCGGTTCAGGGACTCCGCGAGTTCGCGGATGGTCAGCGGTCCGGTGTGGGCGAGCCGGATCAGCGGGTACGCGAACCGCGGCCGCACCCCCTTGATGCCCCGCTCGACGTAGACCTGCTCGATCTCGGCGTCCATGGCGGCCAGCAGCTGGTGCAGCGACTGCCAGGGATCGGGCAGCACCGTGGGATCAGTAGATGTCACAGCGCTAATATAACAGCGCTGCGATAAATGAGCCTGCGACGCCGCCTCCCAGCCGAACTGGCCGAACTGACCGAACTGACCGACCGTACCGATGCCCCCATGGCATGAACGACCTCGGAGGCCACCCCGGTCACGCCTCCGATTCGGACGGGTTCCAGGGGACTCAGGGCCACTGCCCGGCGGGCCGGTCCAGGACGCGGCTCGCCTCGACTTGATAGGCAAGTGTGGAGTTGCCTATCATATGGCCATGGCCGACGATCTTTTCAAAGCCTTGGCCGACCCCACCCGCCGCACCATCCTCGACGAGCTCTCGGAGAAGTCCGGACAGACACTGTTCGAGATCTGCGGGCGACTGAGCATGAAGCATCAGCTCGGCATCTCACGCCAGGGCGTCTCCCAGCACCTCGCCGTACTGGAGGCCGCCGGGCTCGTCGAGACCAGGCGGGAGGGCCGCTACAAGTTCCACGACCTCAACACGGCGCCGTTGCGCCACATCGCCGAGCGATGGCCCGTGCCCGACACATCCGGACCGGAGGAAAGCACCTCATGAAGATCCACCTGACCAGCGTCTTCGTCGACGACCAGGCCAAGGCCGAGCGCTTCTACACCGAGATCCTCGGCTTCGTGAAGAAGCACGACGTCCCGGTCGGCGAGAAGGACCGCTGGCTGACCGTCGTCTCGCCCGACGAGCCGGGTGGCACCGAGCTCCTCCTGGAGCCGGCTGGTCACCCGGCCGTCAAGACCTACCGCGACACGCTCGTCGCGGACGGCATCCCTCTCGCCCAGTTCGCCGTCGACGACGTCAAGACGGAGTACGAGCGCCTGCGCGCTCTCGACGTGGTCTTCACCCAGGAACCCGTGGAGATGGGCCCCGTCACCACCGCCGTCTTCGACGACACGTGCGGCAACCTGATCCAGATCGCGACGAAACCGGAGTAGCCGACCGACCGCGCGGGAGGCCGCCGGCCGGGACTACGCTTCGTCGGGCTTCGCGGCCGATGCGTGGAACTCGGCGAGCAGGCCGAGGACCTTGCCGAGCTGCTCCCGCACCGCCGGATCGGTGATCACTCCGTCCGCGCCGATCATCCGGCGCTCCACCGCGACCCTCGTGCAGGCCGACTCCACGATGTCGGCGCCCGTGTAGCCGAGTACGGTGCGCAGGGTCGCCGCGGCGCCCTCGCCCCGGCCCCGGGCAGCCGCGTTCACGAAGGCCACGGGCTTGTCGCAGATCTCGGTGCCGCCGACCGTCCAGTCCAGCAGGTTCTTGAACGAACCCGGCAAGGTGCCCGCGTACTCCGGCGCACAGATCAGGATCGCACTCGCCTCCGCGATCGCCGTGCGCAGCGCGGCCACGGGGACCGGCAACGGATCGGCGTCATTGTCGGGGTTGAAATGCGGAAGCGCCGCCAGCCCGTCGTACATGACCGTGCGCACCTGAGGGGAGGCCAGGGCCTGCGCGGTGCGCAGCACGGCCTCGTTGGAGGAATCGGTGCGCAGGCTTCCGGACAGCAGCAGGATCGAAGGCGGCGTAGACATCTGCTCAACCTATCGGGCCGTTCGCCGGATCCGGCTGCCGCTCCCCGCGGCGCACAATCTGAATCCAACTCCCCTACTTTCGGCCTCAGTTGTCTGTGACGGCAAGCGTCGCCGCCACTCCGGCAGCGGCGAACCCTCGCCGTCCCCGCCACCACGAGCACCCTGCACCGGTCACCCGCCCTCCTGAAGGTCGCGGGACCCGCCATCCAGGCGTAGGCGTCCAGCGCGCCTTGCCGCCTTTGCGACCCTCCCGCTACTTTCGACCATCAGGCGTTTCACCCCATACATGGAGACCTCGCCCATGTCGCAGCTGGAGATCGATGCCGTCGTCTTCGACGTACTCGGCACCCTCGTCGACGAACCCGCCGGTATCCGCAACGGCATTCGCGGACTCGACCCGTCGCTCGACAACCCCAGTGTCGAACTGCTTTTGTCGCTGTGGCAGCAGCACATCGAGCGTGAGCAGCGTCGCATCCTCGACGGCGGCCGGCCTTACCTCACCAGTGACGCGCTCGACCAGGAAGCCGCCCGGCTCGTCGCCGACGCCGCCGGAGTCGGCGACCCTGCCTCCGTAGCGGCCCTTGCCCGGTCGGCCCGACGGCTCCCGCCGTGGCCCGACACCGTGACAGGCCTCGCCCGACTCGCGGAACGGCACCCCCTGATCGGACTCTCGAACGCGAGCCGGACGGCGCTGCTGGAAGTCAACGCCCACGCCGGCCTGCGCTGGCACCAGGCGCTGTCCGCCGAGGACGCCCGGACCTACAAGCCTGACCCAGCGGTCTACCAACTGGCCGTCACGGTCTCCGGACGACCGCCCGAGCGGCTGCTGATGGTCGCCACCCACGCCTGGGACCTGCGTGCGGCCCAGACCCTCGGCCTGCGCACCGCCTACGTCACCCGCCCCGTCGGCGACCCGCCCACCGCCACGGACCAATTCGACGTGTGTGCCGACGACTTGGACGACCTGGCCGAGCAACTCGACAAGGGCGGCCCTGCCCGCCTCGGCCGGCCCAAGCCATAAGGTGGTTTGCCCAACCAGCGCTGCCCGACCGTCACATGACGCTCGCGCGAGGGCTCACGATCGAGTCCGGGTCTCCCGACGTCCACACCGTGTCGCAGGAAGTGCAGGCGAATCTGTTGGACAGGCCGTCGGTGTGACAGCCGCAGCTGGGGCACTGTTCCGTCGTGAAGTAGGCGTTCACGACATACGAGCGTAGCGGCGAACGCCCAGGACGCTGCCGGCAGTTCGCGCGCTTCATGGCGTCCATCGATTCCGTTGCCGGGCGGATGAGAAGTCCTCCGCGGGACGCATGACAGGCCGGCTCAGTCCAGGGCGAACGGGTCCTTCGCCGGTGGCTGCGTGTGTTGGTCGAACAATCCTTCCGGCACCGGGTCGATCGGGAGTGGCTCCTCGCGCTGGTGGCCTTCGGCGCAACGGGCGAACGGTCCTGTGACCGGGTCCAGCAGGGCGCTCAGATGTGGGTCGAGATGGTGGAGCCACCAGTTCGACATTCCCAGCGCACCGTCCCAGCGCAGTGTCTCCCAGGCGCGCCACAGGGAGTCCAGCCGGGACAGCGCCTGAGCGTGCCTGAACCAGCTCGGGCACCACACCCGCCCGGATTCGGGGGTGGGCCGGGGGACGAGATAGATGAATCGGTCGGCGACGAACTCGGCCACGTTCGGGTAGTGCAGCTCTGCCGGCCGGGTGGCGCTCTCCTCGTCCCGCCGGATGTCCTCGAGCGACTCGTCCCTCTCCCCGTCGGGCAGTGGTGATGTCACGGCGTCATGCTCCCTTTCGCAGCTGTACGTCGATTGCCTCGGCGTGGCGGCCAAGGCGTTCCAGGACTCTGGTGAGCGTGTTGAGGGCCCATGCCAGGTCGGCCTGGTACGTGCCCGGGTCCTGGTCCACGAGGCGGCGGTAGATGCGGACGGCCCGCCGCGCCGGTTGCTCCGCGCGGGCGGCCCGGCGCCAGTCGCGGCGACCGCACAGGCTCAGCGCTCTGCCCAGTCGCCACAGGAGCAGCGCGCGCTGGGCCGGTGGTTCGCCGGGGCGGTCGACCAGCGTCAGGCAGGCCTGCTCCGCCTGCAGTGCGGTGGGCCATGCCTCGACCTCGTTCCCCGTCGACGCCCGCCCCTCGGCCAACCGTAGGAGCGCGAAGCACAGCGGGCGCTCGTGGCGGGCCCGGTTCGTGACGAACAGGCGGCGGCGAAGGCTCACCTCGTGCTCCGCGATACGGACGGCTTCGTGGAAGGAACTCTTCATCAGCAGGGCGCGGGCCAGCTGCGTGCAGGTGGCGGCCAGGTCCTCCTCATGTCTCGCGTCATCGGCCGACAGCCGTACCCGCAGTTCGTACGCCTCCCGCAGGGACGTCACCGCGCGGTCGGCCGTCACCCAGGACGTGGCGTAGCTCGTGCCGAGGTCGTGCAGACACCAGGCCAACCCCTCGCGCCCCTCCTCGCTGACGCGGGACAGTCGGCGGTACAGAGGTTGCGCCTGGCGCAGCAGGATGCGCTCCGCGACCGGGCGGTCGTACTTGCGGTACAGGTCGGAGAGGTCGTGGAGGGCAGTGGCATACTCCTCCGTGTACAGGCTGGGGGCGTACTCCCCGAGGCGGTGCCGGACGGCGAGGGCCTGGTTCAAGGCGGTGAGCGCGTCCGCCGAGCGGCCCAGGGCGTCGTAGGAGAGGGCGAGCCTGAGGGATGTTCCGGACTGATTCTTCAAGTCGTTCGCACTGAGCGGGAGTTCGGTGCGCTCGTAGGTCGCCAGGGCTTCCTCGAAGCCCTCCACCGCCAGCCGGTGATCGCCGGCGCTCGCGTGGTAGGTGGCGAGCGCGCTCACCGACTGGGCCAGAGCGGGAACCGGCGTCCCATACGGTCGGTGCATCAGGGCCCGGCGATGCTCGACGGCCTCTGCGATGGTCTCCCGCGCGGCCGCGTCGTCCCCCGCCTTGGACTGTTCCCAGGCGAGGTTGTGCAGCATCTGCGCCAGGGTGGAGCGGTGGACGTCGGGGAGATCCGTGGCCAGCGGGCGCAGCAGTTCGATCGCTTTCCGTACCAGCGCCATGGCCTCGCCGGGTGGCCGTGTGGCGTTGCTGTAGTCGACCGCCAGGCCCATCAGCGCGCTCGCGAGGTCGGCGGCGTAGGCATCGGGGTTCTCCCTGGCCAGCCGGCGCGCGGTCTCGGCCGCTTCCTCGCTCACCGACAGCGCCTCCGAATGCCGTTGGAGGCGCCACAGGTTCGCCCCTCGCTCGGCCAGCGCCTTGGTGAGCAGGAGGGGGTCCAGATCGGGGTGCCGGGCCACCAGAGTGCGGGCGCGTCGGACGGCCTCGTCCGTGTGGTCGTCGGACCTGGCGATCTGGTCGAAGGGAATCGCGCTCGGATCGAGCCGCCAGACCACCTGTGACTGGTTGATGAGCGCCCGCACCAGACCGCGCTCGCGCTTCTCCCAGTCCTCGCCACCCTGTGCAGCGAGCGTGCGGAAGAGGCCCAGCGCCTGGTCGCCTGCGTCGTGAGCCTCCATCAGGTGCCTGGTCATGCGCCGGGCTTGCGAGAGCGCCAACAGCGAGTCGGCCCACTCCGTGCCATACGTGTTCGCCCCGTCGTCCGTCGGCGTCCCGCGGATCGCGGCCGCGGCCCCGGCCGCCACCCGGGCTTCCTCCCAGTCGCCGACCGCCATGTGCCGTTCCGCCAGGTTGTGCAGCGCCCACGCGCGGTCGCGCAGCGCCTGTGGGCTGTCGCCCGTGGCTCGGCACAGGCGGCTCAGTTCGCGGGCGACGTCGAGGGCGTACTCGCGCAGCACATGGGACTGTTCCGGCAGTGCGTCGGAGTGCGCGCGCAGGGCGGTGACTGTCAGCGGTTCGTCGGCGGTCAGCCCGCTGGTGGTGTGTGGCTCGCCGGTGGAAGCCGGGCGCACCGCCTCGCGGAGCCGGTCGATGATGATGCGGGCCTCGCGCGTGCGGCCCTCGTTGACGTGGGCCACGGCAGATCGGGCCAGTACGGTGAGCGCCTGCACCTGTTGATGGTCCGGGGCTCCGGCGAGCAGCCTGCCGAGCAGCCCCGCATCGTCGATGACCTGCTCGGAGGCCTGGTACTCCGCCAGCCGGTCCGGTTCGAGCTGGCCCCAGTAGCGGCCCTCGGGCGGCGGATACAGGTCGCGCAGCCAGGCGGCGATGTCCGCGGTCAGCCACGCCGGCTCGTCGGGGAGCAGCCGCGCGATGGTGGCACGGGCTTCCCGCTCGTCCTGCGCAGGACACAGCACGGCCGCCGCCACGGCCCGTGCCTGCAGCCGCTGCGCCCGTCGGCCCATGCCCCACTCCTCGGCGGAATCCTGCCAGTACTTCTGCTCGTGCCACAGGAGTTGGGGCTCCAGCGCGTCCCCGACCGGCTGGGGGACCCGTACGTGGCGCAGCAGCGCGGCAAGGGCAGCCATCTGTACGGTCAGCGCCGTCTCGACCCGCGGGCCCGCACCTCGGACCGCTGCCGGGAGGACGTCGGAGATCCGGGCCCAGTCGACGTCCGTCTCACCGGTCACGTCGGCCATGCGGCCGGAGAGGTCGCGGGCCGCCGTCAGAAACGCGTGCTCCCGGTCCGCGGCACCCGTGGTGAGCGCGTGCAGCCGGGTCTCGGGGAGGGCGCCCGTCGCCCTGGTCCGCCAGGAACCGAGGGAGCGGGCGAGCAGCAACAGGCGTACCGGATGTCTGGCCTCCTCGGTCTGCTCCCGCAGCTCCCTGACCAGCTCGGGCCGGGTCTCGGCGTAGTCGACGACGAGGAGCAGCGGGTGCTGCACGGTGCACAGCGCGTCCAGGTCGCGTGGCTTGTGGCGTACCTGTCCGGCCACCCAACCGCGGTTCCGCAGCCGCGCCATCAGCTGTCGCGCCAGTCGGGTCTTGCCCTGACCGCCCGGGGCGGTGATCACGCGGACAGCGGTTGCGCCGTCGGAATCCGCCAGGCACCACTGCTCCAGGTCGGCGAGGGTGTCCTCCCTGCCGTGGAACGACACGACCTCGGTGTCGGCCCGCAGCAGCATGGTGGGGGACGTCACCTCCTTGGGCGGCGCCGACTCCAACAGACCTGCGAGCTCCACCGGTTCGGGCTGCGGGTCGACGGAGGTCGCCTCGCGGACCACGGCGCGGAAGTCGTCGCAGGCCAGCAGGTCCTCGCTGCGGGTGTATGTCAGCCGGGTGCCGTGGCGCGGCTGGCGGTCCTTGCGCACCACGCCGAGCAGCAGCTTCCCCCGCTCCTGGAAAAGGGCCGCGCCCGACATCCCGGACCACGGGGTGGTTTTCGCGGCGGTCTCGTGGTTGAGCTCAGTGGTGTCGAATCCCAACAGGCCCGCGTCGTCAATGATTTCGGAGATCCTGCCGCCGTGCGGCCTGACCCGGCCGAGCAGTTCCTCGCGGTACCGGCTGCCGTCCGCGGCCCGCTGCTGCTGCTGCTGCCGGGGGAACCCCGTGGCGGTGACCCGCATCTCGGAACCACCCGTCACGAACCAGCCCCAGCGTTGCGGTCGACGGCCGAGGGCGCCGCGCAGCGTGGCAGGCGTGGACCACTTGAGGTTATCGGCCGGGATCTCCAACAGGGCAGCGTCCACGGCCTCGTCAAGCCGTCGCCACCGCACCACCACCGGGAACGGGTCCGTCGAATCCCGCAGCATCACAGTGATCTTGGCCCGCGTTGCCGGCGGCGGCAGCAGATGCGCGGCGGTCAGGACGAGCCGCGGCGCGATCAGATAGCCACTGCCGGTGTTGGCCTTGGCGTCGGGGTCGGCGTCGGCGTCGGCGCCGCGGACAAGTACGACCTGTTCCTCCTCCATCAGCCCACCGCCCTACTAGTCGACGTCGCCCACGGCCACGTCTCCGCCGCCGCGGCGCTCCGGGTTCAGACGCAGGGTCACGCGTTGAGCGGAGCGCTTCGACCGCTCCTGACGGCCGTTGGCCTCCACGACGCCGAACCGCAGAGCCCCGCCGCCGTTTCGCGTGCGCACCAGCTCGATCTCGAACTCCGCGGTGATCTCGCCCAGCACGAAGCGCAACTCCGATCCCTGGCCCCGGCGTTGCGCCTCAGACAGCTGGGAACGCAACACCTCGATGGCATCGGCCAGGTCCAACCAGTCCTCGTCGCGCTCCCTGCTCGCCATGCCCTACCCCTCGTCACGACTTCAGCATCGGCACCCATTCTATTGATCCCGGGTCACTCTCGCCCCTACGAGCCGTCATCCCGCACGAAACGCAGACAACGATCCGCGGACCGCCGGAACGCGGCCGCCCCACCGCACGAGCCACAGTTCGGGAGTTGCAAGCCTGCAACCGGAACAACCCTCTTCGAAGAGGAAAACACCACAACTCATCGTTCCCGTACGAGGTCAAGAACGGCCCGCAGTGCGTTCGGGCGTCGATCGACGGGCAGGTGGTCGACCAGATGAACGGGACACCCGAGCGCCGCGGCCCCGGCGTCCGCGACGCGATCGTCGCCGACCATGAGGACGTCGCCGGGCGGCAGTCCGAGCTTGTCGCAGGCCGCTTGGAAGAGCCCCGGATCCGGCTTCTGCACTCCGTGTTCGAAGGAGAGGATGTACGCGTCGACGAGGCCGTGGACACCGTGGTCGCGGAAGACGGGCCGCAGGTCCCAGCCGATGTTGCTCACCACGGCGACCGAAACGCCCCGCCCACGCAGAGCACGAAGAGTCGCCTCGGTGTCGGGATAGGGGCGCCATGCGGCCGAAGTGCGGTGCCGGTCGTACAGCGCCTCGGCCAGTTCCGCCGACGGGAGTGACGCCTCACGGGCGAGAGCGGTATACGCAGCACGGTGTTGCTCGGCGCTGAGGTCCCGTTCACGCCACAGCCCCTCGAGGCGCGACGGCAGTGCGCGAGGCGGAGCCCCTCCGGGCAGAGCGCCCACTTCGGTCAACCGACCGGCGCACGCGGCGAGTTCGTCCGCACTCATATCGAGTCCGGCCTCGGCAACAACCGCTCCCAGCCACTCCGAAACCGACTCGATACGGAAGAGGGTCCCGGAAAAGTCGAACATCACACCTTTGACCATGCGGGTGATCCTCGCCTTCCCCATCATCCTTACGCAAGCCCGGAAGCCTGCCAGGAAACGGACGACGCCGCCGGCGCCTTCGTCACGACTTCCGGTACGTCACCAGCGGTGTGGCGTCACCGAGGTTCCTGAGCTCCATCGGCCCGTCGGCCGTCGCCACCACGTACTCGGAATTGAAATCCTCGGGCGGGCAGTACGTGGTCTTCTCGCCCTCCAGGACCTTGGCTCCCCTCGGCTGTACGCGGTCCTCCCAGATGTCGATCAAGTCCATGCGGACCTTGCACGCGGGACCCTTGAGCATCTCGACCGTGGCCGACGCGGGAGCGTTGAGCCTGCTCTGATGGAAGGTCACCTGGTGGCTGCCGTCCTCGGCCCGCCAGGTGCCGAGGAACCGTTCGCCGAGCTTCTTGTACGTGGTCGCGACCGCGCCGAAGCCCTTGCCCGCGCGCCAGTCGAGCGTCGACGTGCTGGCTGAAGACCTGGTCGAGAACGTCGCCGACTTCCCGTTCCGGGCGATGTCGACCCGGTCCCAGCCGTCCCAGTCCTTGGCGATGTGGGTGTCCCACTTCCCCAGTCCACCGGTGCCGACGGCGGCGACGCTCTCCGTCGGTGGCTCGCCGTCCCGGCAGTACTGTGCGAAGTTGGCACGGACGGTGACGGTGGCGCGGTTCGCCTTCAGGTCGATGCTCCGGCAGGGTTCGGTCTTGGTGGCGTAGATCGTCTTCGACTTGGACCAGGGCTTGCCGCCGGCGCTCCGGTGCCGTTCGAGCAGGCCCGTACCGGCCTGGTAGCGCAGGGAGACCCGGCGTCCGTCGGACAGTTCGATGACCGCCTCGTCGTCGGTGTCCTTGACGACGTGCGCCGCGCCGGCCTGCGCGGCCGAGGCGTCGCCCTGACAGGCGGTGACGCCGGCTGTGGCCAACAGCACGGCCCCGGCGACACCGAAGACACACTCGCGTTGCATCTACGTCCCTCAAGTTTCGAAGTGAACTCTCGGATCATTGACGCACGCCGGGCCGGAATCGTTGCACGGCTCGCCCGTCTTCCGCGCTCGAGGCGGGGTGACGGCCGTCTTCACCGCCTGCCGCCGAACTGCCAGTTGTGGATCTCGATCTCGGCGTAGAGACCCACGGTCAGAACGGCGCATGCCGTGTCCGGGTCCGGCGCCCGGACCAGCGCCGCCGTGCCCAGCCAGGTGGCGCCGTCGTCGGACAGCAGAGGCCCGTACGCGATCAAGTCGTCCTGGTCGGCGGGCACATCGAGGTCGGCGGCCTGCCCGGAACCAAGGCCGAGCACCAGGTACCGGTTGCCTTCGGTCGGGCCGCCGGGGTAGTCCCACATGGTGCGCCCGAGCCTGTTGCGCCACCGGCGCAGCATCACGTCCCGGTACACGCCGGCCTGATAGCCGGGTTCGTCGAACGCGAACGCGCGTGCCGCGGCGGTGTCCGGCAGGTCGACGATGTGCACACTCCCCGTCGGCTCCTCACCGTCGTCGCTGAGGGTCGGGCCGCGCGCGATCAGCTCTTTGCCGTACTGGTCCATGTAGGACCAGTGCTCTTCCAGCAACTCATGGCGTAGCGCCAGGGAGTCGAGACGATCGCGGTGGTAGCAGAAGAACTCCATGCGCACACTCTCTACCACCATGCCCTGCGTCATCTCGCGGCCGTCCTCATTCGGCCTGCGAGCAAGGTCACCTGAACGGGCAGGCCACCTGATCGGGCAGGTCAGCCTGATCAAGCAGGTCGGCCGGCCCGGCGGGCGTCCGGAGAGCACCGCCGGGCCGGGCACACCCCGTCGTCCGCCCGGACCGAGTTATCCCAGCTGGCCGGGCTGGTAGTCGCCGGCCGGCGTCTGGATGATGACGTTCCCGCGGTTGAACGCGTTGATGATGGCGATCTGCGACACAAGGGCGACGAGCTGGTCCTCGTCGTAGTACTTGGCGGCGTTCGCCCAGACCTCGTCCGAGACACCACCGGCCGCGTCGGCGAGGCGGGTGCCCTGCTCGGTCAGCTCCAGCGCCGCGCGCTCGGCCTCGGTGTAGACCGTGGCCTCCCTCCACGCCGCGACCAGGTTGAGGCGCGTCGAGGTCTCACCGGCGGCAGCGGCGTCCTTGGTGTGCATGTCGAGGCAGCCGCCGCACCCGTTGATCTGGCTGGCGCGGATCTTCACCAGCTCCAGCGTCGCGTGCGGCACCGACGACTCGGCGAGCGCCTGGTTCGCCGCGATGACGTGCTTCCAGATCTTCATGGCCGTCGGGTTGCCGAACATGTTCAAACGGGCGTTCATCGTGAACTCCTCCGTCGTTGCCGATGCCTACACCCCTATGACGGAACGGCTCCGCGCGCTGTGACATGGCTCCATGTGACCTGCCTCTCCACGTCCTGCGCTGTGGCAGCGCCCCACTGAGGTTCACGGAACGGACGAGTTCACGGGATGAGCGAGGTTCACGGGATGAGCGTCGCGACGCCGGCACATGGGCGAGCCCGGCGAGACCCCTGTTCCCACGCCCCTGTGGAACATGCTGCCGCGCTCCGCCGGTCCGTACGGCACCCTGGTCTTCCCGGCCGCCGTGGTCGAAGCGATGCTGACTCGCGAGGTCGAGATGCCCGACCAGTGGTTCCTCGGGGCTCACTGGGGCCTGGGCTGGGGCCTGTTCGAGTGGGACGGTGTGCGCGGCTTCGGCCACGACGGGAGCACGTTCGGTCAACTCGCCTATCTGCGCGCCCTCCCCGGGAAGGGTCTCGCCATCGCTCTGCTGACCAACAGCGGCGGCGCCGCGCCCAAGGTCTTCGAGGCGCTCTGCCGGGAACTGTGCGCCGAAATCGCCGGGGTCGCCATGCCCGGGTTCGCGCCGGCCTCCGAGCCCCTGGCCGTGGACACGGCGCCGTTCAAGGGCAGCTACCAGCGCGAGGGCTTTCTCATGAGCATCGCCGGCGGCGACGACGGCCCGGGCACGCTGCGGCTGACGTACGAGGGCGGGGACGGCCTGAAGGGCACGTTCGACCCGCTGCTCTGGCACCTGCCCCCGGTCTCGCACACACCGGAGAAGACGGTGCACGCCGGGCGCCGCAACGAGAAGGACGCGTGGATACCGGTGGCGTTCTACGCACTCGCCGACGGCAGCCGGTACGTCCACTTACTTCGGAATACGGGCGACGGCCAAGGCGGCGTAGACGCGTCAGTCGGTGCGGCCGGGGGGCGTCCCCCCGCCGCCCCCACAGGGCGCCACGGCCCCCAGGACCACGCGGCCCCAGACACCGC
>NZ_JBSGTG010000020.1:51403-202563 GCF_053607285.1 Streptomyces sp. NPDC055140
GCCGCTCCTACCATATCCTCGTTATTCGGGCCGCGGCCCAGGCCGGTCTCCCGGCTCTCGTGGGGGGGCGGGTTGCCCCCCCCCCGCCCCCCCCGACTGCGCGCATCGGCCCCCAGGACATCGCTGCCACAGACACGGCGTCAGATCCGGACTCCGTCCCCAGCGGTAAGTACCCTGCACGCATGATCAACGGCGCTCACATCATCATCTACAGCCAGGACGCGGAGGCGGACCGCGCCTTCTTCAGGGATGTTCTGGGGTATCCGCACGTCGATGCCGGCGACGGTTGGCTCATCTTCAAGCTGCCTCCGGCCGAGGTGGCGGTCCATCCCTCCGACGCACCGTCACATGAGCTGTACCTGATGTGCGATGACGTCAATGCGACGGTCGATGAGCTCTCGGCGAAAGGGGTCACGTGCGCCCCGGTCACGAACGCCGGCTGGGGCCTCAAGACCGGGATCCGGCTGCCGGGCGGCGGCGAGCTGGGCCTCTACCAACCGCGCCACGAAACCGCCCTCAACCTCTGACGACCTCTCCAGGGCCGGATGGCCAGGCTGGACGGCCAGGGCTGGATGGGCTGCCCGTCAGGCCCGCGGAATGGCGCGTCCCGTGGGTCGGTACTCCATCACCAGCACCCTGCCGTCCAGGTCATGATGGCTCACCAGCTCCAGGTCGGCCGACCCCACACCCGCGAACAGCGGCTCGCGGCCCGACTCCCCCACGAGCAGCGGGAAGGTCGTCAGCCTCAGCCGGTCCACGAGGCCCGCTTCGAGGAGTTGCCGGACCACGGACAGACTGCCCATGGTCCGCAGGGGCACATGGCCCTCACTCTTGAGCCGGGTCACCTCGGCGATCAGGTCGTCATGGCACACGCGTGTGTCCTGCCAGGAGACCGTGTCCAGCGTCGACGAGAAGACGACCTTGTCCACACCGGGCATCGGGTCCGTGCCGGCGCCACCCGTCTCCCCGGAGAGACCCGCGAGGGCCTCGTAGGTGCGCCGCCCCATGAGCACCAGCTGCGGCCCGGCCATCTCCTCGTGGATCCACTCCTCGAGCATGGGCCCGTCGTAGCCGAAGTAGGCGGGCGATGTCGCGCTGCCGGCATACCCGTCAACCGAGACGAACACATCGACGGTGAGTGTCTGCATGGCCATACCTCCGAACGGCTCGCACCTTCCGTGCCACGTCCGCTCCCATCGGCCATGGCCTCCAGTTGAGACGTCGGAGCGGCATCGCGTGATTCGACCTGTTCAGCCAACCATGTCGCTCGCTCCTCCGGGTCGCTACGAGCCGCTGTCCGTGGGGCGGTGTGCGATCCAGAGCTGGCGCGTGGAGCGCACCACCAGGTCGTCGCGATGGCGTACGTCCGCCGGGCCCCCGTTCACCAGGGTGTCCAGCGCTTCCAGGTCGGCCGGGTCCAGGCGGCCGTCGAGGGCGCCGCGAATGCGGCTGAGCGTGCCGTGCGCGTAGAGCCCGGCACTGCCGCCCGACTGCGGGCGCAGTTCGAGACTCTCCGTGCGTTCGTCCTCAAGGGTGAATCCGGCCGATGCCAGCAGTGCGCCCCAGTCGGCTCCCATGTGGGGTACCTCTTCGTCGTGCAGCGTCGTGAGTGCCTCGCGGCAGCGCCCTTCCAGTCCGGGGCGCTCCGGTACCGCGTCGTCGGCGAGGAAACGTGGCATCCCGTCCAGTTCGGCGATGGCCAGGAGTCCGCCCGGGCGCAGCGCCTTGAAGATGACGTCGAGGGTCGCCGCGGGGTCGTCCATGTGGTGCATGGAGGCGGAGGCCCATACGAGGTCCGTGTCGGTGACGCCCGGAAGGCTCGTACCGGCGTCCGCTTCCAGCGGGTGGACGCGCGAGTCCAGGTTCTTGGCGGCAGCGGTTCGGGTCAGCTGTTCCAGCATGTGGGCGGAGCTGTCCACGGCCGTCACCTGGGCGGAGGGGAACTGCTTCAGCAGCGCGAACGTTCCGGTGCCGCTACCGGCGCCGAGGTCCACGATCCGCTTGACGTCGTCCCCGGCCACTTCGGCAATGGAACGCATCGAGGCAGCGAGGTAGGGCGCGAACAGTTCGGCATCGAGGTCGAGCAGTTCCGCGAGGCCGTCCTGCTCATGCTCATGCGCATGCGTGCCGTGGCTTTCATGCGCATGTGTGCCGTGACCATGGGAGTCGTGGGCGCCGTGGCCGATCTCATGGGACCCGTGCCCGTGCGGCTGGGAGTGTGCGGGGGAACCGTGCGGTGCGGGCGTGGGGTGCGTCATGACATCGACCGTACGCGCCATTTCGTTCAGCGCATAAGCCCTTGCCTATGACGCAAGAAGATCCCTCGCTCGACGGCCTCATGCGCAAGAGCTCACGGCCTTGTGCGCCTCACGCGGCCGGTCCCCGACGACCAGGCCTCCCCCAGCCACCGGACACACCACACTCCCCCCCCCCCTGGCTCCGGCCCGCTACCGGCCCCCTGACTCAGACCTGGTATCGGTCCGTCGCGAACAGCGCGATGTTCTCGGCCACCCACTGCGACGTCCGCTTCAGCCCGTCCTCCAGGGACACCTCAGGCTGCCAACCCGCCCACTCGCGCGCCCTCGCGTTGTCGGAGAGCAGCCGCTCCACTTCGCTGCCGGACGGGCGCAGGCGTGCCGGGTCCACGACCACCTTCGCGTCACGACCCGACGCGGCGATCAGCGCGGTCGCCAGGTCCCCGATGGAGATCTCCCGCCCGGTGCCGAGGTTGACGGACTCGCCGAGCGCCCGGTCGCAGTCCGCGAGCGCCAGGAAGCCGGCCGCCGTGTCGGTGACGTAGGTGAAGTCGCGGGTCGGGGTGAGCGAGCCGAGCCTGATCTCCGTTGCGCCCGCGTGCAGTTGGGACAGGATCGTCGGTATCACGGCGCGCGCGGACTGCCGCGGACCGTAGGTGTTGAACGGCCGCACCACGGTCACCGGCAGTTCGAAGGCGTGCCAGTGCGACAGCGCCATCATGTCCGCGCCGATCTTGGAGGCGGAGTACGGGGACTGCGGCTGCAGCGGGTGCGTCTCGCCGATGGGGGCGGTCAGCGCGGTCCCGTACACCTCGCTGGTGGAGGTGTGCAGCAGGCGGCGGACCGAGTGGCGGCGGCACGCCTCGGCGATATTCTCGGTGCCGACGACGTTCGTCTGGACGTAGGCGCCGGGCGAGTCGTAGCTGTACGGGATGCCGATGAGCGCTGCCAGGTGGAACACGGTGTCGCAGCCGGCCACGGCGTCCATCACGCGGCCCGCGTCGCGCACGTCGCCCGCGATCATCTCGACGGGGCTGTGCGGGTCGCTCAGGTAGCGCGCCAGACAGCCCTTCTCCGCGTACGGCTTGTAATGCACCATCGCTCGGACCTTCGCCCCTCGTTCCACAAGCATGTCGACGAGTGTCGAGCCGATGAATCCCTCGGCGCCGGTGACGAGGACGGTGCGGTTGTTCCAGTCGGTGCGGTTGTTCCAGTGACTGTGGTCGGTCATGAGGTGAACTCCATTTCGTGGACAGGCGAGTTGGGGGTCTTGGCGAGGCTGATCACCTTCGCGGCGAGCAGGTCCGCCGCGTGGGCGTGGTTTCCGGGGTCCGCGGCGCGGCCCATCGCGGCGAGCCGGGACGGGTCGGCGAGCAGCGGCTCGACGAGGGCCGCGAGCCGCTCGGCGGTCGTTTCGCCGTCGGGTACGAGGTGGGCGGCGCCCGCGTCGGACAGAACGCGGGCGTTGTGCGTCTGGTGGTCGCCGGGGGCATGCGGGTACGGCACGAGGACGGCGGGCACTTTGGTGGTGGCGAGTTCGGCGACGGTCGCCGAGCCGGCCCGGCAGACGACCAGGTCGGCGACGGCGTACGCCAGGTCCATGCGGTCGAGGTAGGGCACGGCCTGCGCGACCGGCGAGTCCCCGAGCCGCCGCCGGGTCTCGTCGAGCGCGGCGGGCCCTGTCTTGATCAGCAGATGGACGTCGGAGCGGTGCCGCCAGCGCGCGGCGAGCCCGACGGCCGCCTCCGTGAGCCGCACCGCGCCGAGGCTGCCGCCGTTGAACAGCACGACCCGCGCCCCGTCGGGTATCCCGAAGGCATGCCGTGCCTCGGCGCGCAGGGCGGTCCGGTCGAGAGTGGCGAGCTGTGCGGCGATGGGCATGCCGACGGTGTAGGCGTCCTTGCCGCCGGACAGGTGGACGCGGCTGCGGTCGAAGGCGACGGTGATGTGCGGGGTGAGCCGCGCGGCGAACTGGTTGGCGCGGCCCGGCACCGCGTTGGACTCGTGGATCACGCTCGGCACCCCGGCCATGCGCGCGCCGACGATCACGGGGGCGCTCGGATAGCCGCCCATGCCGACGGCCACCTGGGCACCTTGGGCGCGCAGAATGCCGCGGCACTGGGCCCCGGACCGGATCAGGGCCGCGGGCAGCAGGTAGCGCTTGGCGCCGAGGGCCGGGTCGAAGGGGATCATGTCGACGGTGTGCAGGCGGAATCCGGCGCCCGGGATCAGCCTGGTCTCCAGGCCCCGCTCGGTGCCGACGAAGGAGATCACCGCGTCCGGGTCGGCCCGGCGCAGCGCTTCGGCGAGCGCGAGCCCGGGGTAGATGTGGCCGCCGGTGCCGCCCGCACCGATCACGACGGAGAGTGGTGTGCTCATGGCAGCCACACTCGTGGAGCGGTTTAAGAGGGTTCTAAGAGTCCCGTTTGGCACTCTTTACGGCATGACCAAGATCCTCGTAGTCGATGACGAGCCGGAAGTGCGGGCGGCCGTCGAGGACGGACTGGCCGTCGAGGGATACGAGGTGCGCGGCGCGCGCGACGGCCTCGAAGCGCTCTCGGCGGTCTCGTCCTGGCAGCCCGACGCGCTCGTCCTCGACGTGATGATGCCGGTCCTTGACGGGCTCGGGGTGTGCCGTCAACTGCGGGCGATGGGCGACCGTACGCCCGTACTCGTCCTCACGGCGCTCGACTCGGTGAGCGAGCGCGTCGACGGCCTGGACGCGGGCGCCGACGACTACCTGGTGAAGCCGTTCGCGCTCGACGAACTGGTGGCGCGGGTACGGGCACTGCTGCGGCGGGCCGCACCGACCCCTACGGAGAGCGGGCTGGAGTACGCGGACCTGGTCCTCGACCCAGATACCCGTACGGGTCGGCGAGCCGGCCGCCCGCTGGAATTCAGCCGCACCGAAGCGGCACTCCTCGAACTGCTGATGCGCCACCCCGGACAGGTCCTGCCGCGCGAGCTCATCCTGGAACTCGTATGGGGCAGCGACTTCGGCCCCGACTCCAACTCCCTTGCTGTATACGTCGGTTACCTTCGCCGGAAGCTGGAGGCCGGCGGCGAACCGCGCCTCGTCCACACGGTCCACGGCATCGGATACCGGCTGGACGTGGCATGAGCGGCGTCCGCAGACTCGGGCGCCGCTGGCGGCGGCAGCGGCCGCTGCGCACCCGCCTCGCCGTGGCGACCTCGGCGGCGGTGGCGCTGGTCGCGGTCGGCGTGTGCACGGCGGCGTTCTTCGTGATCCGGTACGAGATGTTCCACCAGCTCGACCTGAACCTGACACAGTCGGCGACGCGGGTGATCCAGGAGAACCGGGACGGCGGACCGCAGGTCGTGGCGGGAGAGTGCCGCTACCTGTCGGCGCCGGCCTGCGCGCAGATCGTGCCGGCCCTGCCGGCCGAGGACCCTGCCCACCCCTATCTCCTGCCCGTCTCGGCGCCGGTCCGCGAGGTGGCCACGGGCGATCGCGCCCCCTACTTCAGCAACATCACGCTCTCCGACAAGCCCCTGCGGATGCTGACGACCCACCTCGGCGACGACAAGGCCCTTCAGGTCGCGCTCCGTTCGGACAGCGTCGAGAAGGGGGTGCGCCAGGCTGCCGGGCTGCTGGCCGTGATCGGTACGGCGGGCGTTCTGCTGGCGGCCGGGCTCGGCTACTGGGTGAGCAGGACCGGACTCGCGCCGGTGGCCAGGCTGACCGCGACCGCCGAACACATCGCGTCGACCCGCGACCCGCGCCACCGCATCGAACTCCCGCCGGGCCCACCGGACCGTGAGGACGAAGTGACCCGCCTCGCCGCGAGCTTCAACACGATGCTGGGCGAACTGGAGCAGTCGGTGACGGCCCAGCGCCGCCTGGTCGCGGACGCCTCGCACGAGCTGCGCACACCACTCACCGCGCTGCGCACGAACGCGGAACTCCTCGCCCGCGCCGACCGGTTGACCGACGTGCAGCGCGACCGGGCGGCGGGCGCACTGGCACGGCAGCTGCGCGAAGTGACGGGCCTGGTGAACGACTTGATCGAACTGGCCAGGGACGAGGAGCCCACGCCACTCCTCGAAGAGGTACGGATCGCCGCGCTTGCCGAACACGCGGTGGCGGCGGCCCGCACACACTGGCCCAGCACCCCCTTCACCCTGCACATCGCCCCGGACGCCGCCGAGACCGTACGACCGGGGGTTCCCGCCCGACTGACGAGGCTGCTGACGAACTTGCTGGACAACGCGGCGAAGTTCAGCCCGGAAGAGCTCCCGGTGGAGGTGGAACTCACCGCGTCCCGGCACGCGCGGTCGGGGTCGGGGTCGGGGTCGGGGTCGGGGTCGGGGTCGGGGTCGGGGTCGGGGTCGGGGTCGGGGTCGGGGGCGGGGTCGGGCGAGCGTCTCGAACTGACGGTCCGCGACCACGGCCCCGGGATCACCACGCAGGACCTGCCGTATGTCTTCGACCGCTTCTACCGCGCGGAAACCGCCCGCGCCCTGCCCGGTTCGGGCCTCGGTCTGGCCATGGCCCGCCAGATCGCCCGGGCCCACGGAGCGGAACTGACGGCGGAGCAGGCGCAGGGAGGCGGGGCGTCGTTCCGACTGACGTTCGAGTGAGGCCGTATATCCGCTGCGGCCGGCGCGGCGCGGCGCGTGACGACCGGGGCAAAAGGGAAGACTGACTGCCGGACACCGAACGCAGGCAGGCAGGCTGGAACACGGGGGAACTTCATGGCCGCGACGGCATCGGCAGGGAGGCTGCGGGCAGGGCGTTGGCATCATCGTCGGGTGGCGGGCATCGCCTTCGCCGCGATGGCTGCCTTGGCGTTGGGTGGCTGCGGCGGCACAGACAACGCCGACGACAGGCCTTCACCCAGTCGTCAGACCTCGAACCCCGCACCGGCGCCGCCCTCCTCCGCGCAGCCGCCCGTGTCGGCGGCGGACGGGCGTGATGTCCGCGCCTGCGCGGACGGCAACTGCGAGATCGCGGTGACCGGCCCGGTGACGTTCCGTTTCAAAGGCCCGGCCGGTCCGGCAACCCTGTCCGTCACAGAAGTCGGCCCGAACAAGGTGGAGTACACGGTGAAGTCGGGCAACGGCCGGTCCAAGGGCGGCGCGACCGGCCCGGGCCAAGGTTGCATCACGGTCCTCCGCAGCAACGGCGGAGGCAACTCCTGCGGTGGCCTGGGCGCGGCCACCCGACCGAGCCCTCAGCCCGATGCGGTGGTGATCCAGGCGGCCACCGGCGAGGACGGCACGGCAATCCTCCACATCGTGTCCGACTGACGACACGAAGCCTTGAGGCCGTTCAGCACCGAGTCGACCGAGGCACCCCTGCCGGCACCGGTGACCGTGGCCGCACGTAGGATGTCCGCCGGCTTCTGCACCTGGGCCCGCAGGCTGAATTCGGTCAGCTGGCCGAGATCGCCGGGATGACGGGGCGCATCGGCGAAATCGTGCCGGGCGCCTTCGCCGATCTGCTGGTGGTCGACGGCCCCGCTGGAGGACATAGCCCTGCTCACCGAACCCGAGGGCAGGCTGCTGCTCATCATGCGGAACGGCGCCGTCGCGAAGAACACCCTGTAGCCACTGATCGTCGTAGCCACTGATTGTCGGACCGACACCGGTCGGCAAGGGCGCACGGAACAAGGAGACCGTATGAGCATGGGCTTCGAGCTCCTGGGCGACGTGGTCATCCGCTCCGGCACATCCGAAATCGTCCCCGGTTCCCCTCGGCAAAGATATGACCTCACTCTCTTGCTCATCGACGTCAACCGTCCCCTGTCCCTGGACACGCATGACGGCGAACCTGACCCCCGACCGTCCCGACCAAATGACCGCACGAGGGGCCAACACCTCACGAAGGCAGAGAAATTGACCATCCAGACCGAGCACGTCGACCACGAACTCATCGAGGCCGCGGACCACGTCGCGCGCACGCGCTGCCGGGGCGACAACCACACCATGGCGGCCGCGGCCCGCGCCCAGGACGGCCGCATCGTCACCGCGGTGAACGCCTACCACTTCACGGGAGGCCCCTGTGCCGAGCTGGTCGTCATCGGTGCGGCAGCCGGCCAGGGCGCCTACGAACTGGACACGATCGTCGCCGTGGGCGACCGCGACCGCGGAGTCGTCCCCCCGTGCGGCCGGTGCCGCCAGGTCCTCCTCGACTACTTCCCGGACCTCAAGGTCATCGTCGGTGCGGGCGACCGCCTCCGGACCGTCCCCGTCGCCGACCTGCTCCCCGAAACCTACGTGTGGGCCGACCACCAGCTCGACACGGAGACCTAGTAGAACTGGGACAGGCAGAACTCGTGCCCCTCGGGATCGGCCATCACGACGACCACGCCCTCGTCGTACTCGTGCCGCTCGCCGGTGAACCGGCCGCCAAGGCCTATGACTTGGGCGATGCCCTGATCGATGTCGTCGACCGAGACGTCGAGGTGCAGGCGCACCTTTCCGGCCCTCGGCTCGGCCACGGGCTGGAAGACCAGGCGCGGTTGCGGATCGTCGCGATGGCCGAGATAGACCCAGCCGGGCTCGGACGGTCCCCGTGGGCGGTCCAGCAGCACGCTCCAGAACGCTGACACCCGTTCGACGTCAATGCAGTCGACCGTCACTCCCACCCACCGGTTTGCCATGGGTCGAGTATTCCCCGGGCTGCGGCGCGCGCTCAATGTCATCAGCGTCTTGAGAGCGACTCGCCTCGTAGTCGGGGGCAGCGGCGACCGAGGATGCCAGGGGCGCCGCCCGCAGGGTGAGGATCAGTACCGCCAGCCCCGCGAAGATGACCGCGGCGACGACGCCGGTGACGTGCACGCTGACGGTGAACGCCTCCCGCGCGGAGTGCAGCAGCTCCACTCCCTGGCCGTCGGGAAGGTGCCGGCTCGCGGCGACCGCACCGGCCAGCGAGTCCGACCTCCCGTCCATCCCGCTGCGGTAGACAACCGCGGCCACCACACCGAGCAGCGCGAAACCGAGTGAACCGCCGAAGTAGTTGCCGGTCTCCGACATCGACGCCGCCGACCCGGCCCGCTCCGGCGGCACCGACCCGACGACCAGGCCGGTGCCCAACGCGAACAGGGGGCCGGTGCCCAGTGCCAGTACGGCGATACCGGTCATCACCAGCGGCAGGGCACCGGCCCCGTCGACACCGGCGCCGACCAGCAGCAGGCTGCCGAGCGCCGACGTCACGAGCCCGCCGGCGATCGCGGTCGTCGGCTTCATCCGCCGGGCCAGCGCCGGTGCGGTCATGGTGCCTACGGCGACGCCCAGGCCCATGGGGGCGAACAGCACCGCCGACGCGACGGGCGAGTAGCCCAGCACGCTCTGCAGGTACTGGGTCACCAGCAGACCCGTACCGGCCATGGCGATGCCGGCGAAGACGAGACAGACGAGTACGGCCGTGAGCGGGCGGTTGCGGAGCAGCCTCAGGTCGAGCAGCGGCGTTTCCAGGCGCAGTTGCCGGCGGACGAAGAGGACTCCGCCGACCGCGCCGACGACGAGGCCTACGGCCGGCACGATCGGCGCGCTCCCGACGGCCAGTTGCTTGACGCCGTAGACCATCAGAAGCACCGACACGAGCGAGAGTCCGACGCTGGCCGGGTCCAGCCGGCCGGCCCTGTCGCTGCGGAACTCCGGCAGCAGGGCAGGCCCGGTGAGCAGCAGCAACGCCATCGCCGGCACAGCTACGAGGAACACCGATCCCCACCAGAAGTACTGGAGCAGGAACCCGGCGAGTACGGGGCCGAGCGCGCCGCCGGTGAACTGGCAGGTCGCCCAGATCGCGATGGCCTGCCCGCGCTGGCGTTCGTCACGGAACATGTTGGTGGTCAAGGCGAGAGTGGACGGCGCCAGGGTCGCTCCGGCGACGCCGAGCAATGCACGCGCGACGATCAGCATCAGCGGGCCGGTGGCGAAGGCGGCCACGACCGACAGCACCGCGAACGCCGCCGCGCCGGCCATGAGCAGCCGTCGGCGACCGATCCGGTCACCGAGCGTCCCCATCGTGATCACCAGGCCGGCCACCATGAGTCCGTAGCTGTCGCTGATCCACAGTTGCTGGACATTGGTGGCGCCCAGGTCGGCGCTGAGGCGCGGGAGCGCGAGCAGCAGGGCCGTCATGTCCATCGCGACGAGCAGGGTCGGCAGCATGAGGACGACCAGTCCCAGCCATGCCCGGTTGACTCGCATATCCGTAACTCCCTGTTCTCTGATCTCTGACTTCTCGACGTTTCGCCCGGTGGTCGGAGCGGCTGCGGGCTTCTTGACATCCGTACGGACGAAAATCTGCGAGATTTTCCCGGCTAGGGATGTCAAGACGACGGCGGCGGATCCGACCAACCGGTCGAAGGGGCCCAGCCGGGCTCCATGAACGACGAGGAGTACGAGATGAAGTTCCTGATCAGCCTGCACATCAACCCGGCTGCGCTTGAAGCGCTGACCGACGAGGAGAAGGCGGCGATCGGCAACGGTCACGCCAGGTTCATCGAGGCGCTCAAGAACTCCGGCGAGATGATCACGACGCAGGCGCTGGTCGATCCGTCGCAGGCCGCCGTGGTGACCGTGCGCAACGGCCAGCCGGTGGTGACCGACGGCCCCTTCCTGGAGGCCAAGGAGTTCCTGGGTGGCTTCTACCTGATCGACTGCGAGAACAAGGAGCGGGCCATCGAACTCGCGTCGCAGATCCCCGACGCCGCGATCGAGGGACTGGGGGTCGAGGTGCGGCAGGTGATGTTCGCCGACGGACAATTGGAGGCATGACAACCCCAGCCCTGGAGGACCTGCTGCGTGAACTCACGCCGCAGGTCCTCGGCACGTTGGTACGTCGGCACGGCCAGTTCGAGGGATGCGAGGACGCCGTGCAGGAGGCCGTCCTCGCCGCGAGCGTGCAGTGGCCGGCCGAGGGGGTCCCGGACAACCCGCGTGGCTGGCTGCTGACGGTCGCGTCCCGGCGGCTCATCGACCAGATGCGCAGCGATCACGCGCGCCGCGAGCGCGAGTCGGCGACGGCCACGGAAGTCGTGCCCGAGGACGTGCCGGACACCGACGACACGCTCGTCCTGCTGTTCCTGTGCTGCCATCCGACGCTGACCGCGGCCTCCCAGACCGCTCTGACGCTGCGCGCGGTCGGCGGCCTGACCACCGCGGAGATCGCCCGCGCGTTCCTGGTGCCGGAGGCCACGATGGCGGCCAGGATCAGCCGCGCCAAGCAGCGCATCAAGGCCTCCGGCAGCTCGTTCGTCCTGCCGGAGGGCGCGGAGCGCGAGGACCGGCTGCGGGTCGTCCTGCACGTCCTCTACCTGATCTTCAACGAGGGCTACACCGCCTCGTCGGGCAGTGAACTGCACCGTGCCGACCTCGCGCACGAGGCGATCCGGCTGACCCGGACGGTGCACGCGCAGCTCCCCGACGACGGCGAGGTGGCCGGTCTGCTGGCGCTGATGCTGCTGACGCACGCGCGCAGGGACGCCCGTACGACGGCGGCCGGGGACCTCGTACCGCTGGACGAGCAGGACCGGAAGCAGTGGGACCGCGAACTGATCGACGAGGGCCTGGAACTGGTCAAGGCGTCGCTGGCGGAGGCGGCGCTGGGGCCGTACCAGCTCCAGGCCGCCATCGCCGCCACCCACGCCGACGCCGATTCGTCCAAGGAGACCAACTGGCCGCAGGTACATGCCCTTTATCTGATCCTGGAACGGATCGCACCCAACCCGATGGTCACGCTCAACCGGGCGATCGCGCTCGCCGAGACCGAGGGCCCGTCGGCCGGACTCGCCCTGCTGTCCACCTTGGACAGCGACGAGCGTCTGGCCGGCCACCACCGACTTCTGTCGGTACGCGCCCACCTCCTGGAGAAGACCGGCGACACGGCCGGGGCGTATGAGCACTACCGCCGCGCCGCGAAGTCCACCGCCAGCGTCGCGGAGCAGCGCCACCTGGAGTCCCGGGCCGCCCGGATCCGACCGTAGATACAGCCGCGACCGGACGCCGCCCCACGGCCAACCCCCTTACCGAAACGAGGGGTTGCCCCCATGTGGCGCATCGGGCGGGAGCCGCAGAGTGCAGGCACGGCCTTCACCGGTTACACGAAAGATTCGTTGCGTGCGGCGCACTCGCCCTGGTGTGTGCTGCGACCGTATTGGCAGCGACAGGGCACGCCGACAGTCAGCACACCCCTCACCCGCCGACGCCGCCCAACAGCGTGCGGCACGCGGCTCGTTGCTCTCCACAACCCTCGTCGCGGACCTGGACGCCAAACAGGTCGAGGCCCGACTGGAGAAGGTCGGTGGCCAGAACCCCCGGAAAGGGCCCGCGAGTGGCGCTGCATGATGGGCTGCACGGCACCAAGGTGTACGCGAGCCCGAGTCTCTCTCCCCTGATGAACGTGCCGGGGAACGCGACTGAAGCGCGACAAGTCCCCCTCGTGACGACCGCGCGGCGCGCGTCATGTGCATGCTAGATCATCTTCATGCCCGCTCGCCGTGAACTCCATCTCCGGGAGCAACGTCTCGACGAGCGCCCGCAGCCCGCCCCAGCAGCCCGTACGGCTGACCCACCAGCCGTAGAGCCGTCCGCCGCTTGACCTTGTCGCAACGACAACGTTTCTACTGGTGCCATGCGAATCGGAGAGCTCGCCGACATGGCCGGCATCACCACCCGCGCCGTGCGGCACTACCACCGCATCGGGCTGCTGCCCGAGCCTCCACGACAGCCCAACGGGTACCGCGAGTACTCCCTGCGGCACGCCGTCGAGCTGGCGCGGATCCGTCGGCTGACCGAGCTCGGCCTGAGCCTCGACGAGGTCAAGGACGTGCTGGCCGACGACGTGGGCAAGGACCTCGTCGAGATCCTCACCGAGCTGGACGCCGACCTGGCTCGCCAGGAGGAGGCCATCCGCCTGCGCCGTGACCGCCTGCGACTGCTGCTCGAACAGGCCGCACACACCGGACAGTTGCCCGCCGAGGCCCCCGTCTCCCCCGAACTCGCCGCCCTCTTCGAGGACATGGCCCGCGCCTCGGCGCGCCTGCCCGGGCCGGAGCCCGCGATGGCAGCCAAGGAACGGCAACCGCTCGCCCTGCTGGAAACCGGTTCGCCAGGCGGAGACCGCAGCTGGCTCAACGCCATGGTGCACACCCTCAACGCCGACCCGGACGCCATGCGACGCGCCTACGAGGTCTACGCCCAGCTGGACGAGCTGGCCGAGGCCTCCGAGGACGACGCGCGGGTGGAGGAGGCGGCCCGGGCCATCGTCGACAGCATCCCCGAGGCGGCGGCACAAGCAATGAACATCCCTGCCGAGGGCGACGTGGGTGAGGGCGGCGGTTTCGCGGACGCCCTCTTCTCGGACTTCGCCCCCGCCCAGGCCGCCGCTGTACGCCGCGCCATCCAGCTGCTTCAGGAGCGTGCCCGATGAAGGCGCTGAGAAGGGCCGTGCGCTGGTCCTTCGCCACACTCGTACCGGGCGAGCTCGCACTCGTCCTGTGCCTGGCAGGCGGGGTGCGCCCGCCCCCGGCCGCCCGAACGGCCGTGGAACTGGCGGCGCTCGCGCTCATGGCAACAGCGACCGTCCTGCTCTGCCTCGACTACCTCCGGCACCACCGCACCAGTCTCGACCGCCGCGGCGCCTTCCTCTCCGCGGTCGCCGACTCCATACCGGCACCCGTGCGCAAGCTGACCGCCCACGAGATCTCCCTCTCCACCAGCATCGTGCGCTGGGTCGCCCGCCGCGGCCCGCACGGCGTGGGCGACGGCGACGTGCCCGTCCCCTACGCCCCCGGCCAGACATCCTTCATGTACGGCTTCCTCTTCGTCAGCATCGTCGAGACCATCGCCCTCGCGTTCCTCATCCCCTGGCCGTTGGTGCACGCCATCACGCTCGTACTCGACGTCTGGGGCTGCTACTTCGTCATCGCCCTGCACGCCTCGTGCGTGGTGCGCCCGCACGTTGTCGCGTCCGACGGCTCGCTGCACCTGAGTTACGGCGCACTGCTGGACATCCGCATCCCGGCCGACCGCATAGCCTCTGTCCGCCAAGACCGTAAGTTCCCTACGAGCAGGCTGGCCGCCGTGGATGAGAAGGGCGTCGCCGACCTGGCCGTCGGCGGCCAGACGACCGTCACCGTCGAGCTCACCGTGACCACCCGCATGACCGGTGAGGACCTGTGGCGGCAGACGGCCGGGACCGGACCGACCGGACAGGACCTCGTCCACGCCTGCGAGCGGCTTCTCGCCGCTCACGGACCCGTCACCTTGCCCACGGAGGACCTGGTCCACGGCGGCTTCCGCCCCGGCAACATCCTGTTCGACGCGGACCGCGTCAGTGGCGTCATCGACATCGAGGCCCTGGGCAGCGGCACCAGAGTCTTCGACTACGCGACGCTTCTGAGCGCCCACGACTTCACCGGATTGCTCCGAGGACGCCCCAGCCTTGAGGCCGGGGAGGAATCGGACTCCTGCGGAGCAGGGCAGGGGAAGCTGATTCGCCGGCAGGGCGGATCGCCGTCCACCCGCCGTGGTGGTGAGGCAGCCCCCGTTGGATCGGAGCTCTCAACTGTCAGTCCTCCCGGATAGGTTGTTGTTCATGACGACCGCGGCGCAGGAGACGGCAGGTGCCGGGCATGCCCGTTACACCTTCCGCCTTCGCGTGTCGTCCACTGCAACTGGCGCCCTCGAAGCGGAATGGGCGCGGTGCCGGTGGCTGTGGAATGAGTGCTGCGCCCGCTCGAAGAAGGCGCACGCCGAGAGTGAGAAGTGCGGTCCGGCCCGGCTGGACAAGATGCTGACCGAGGCGCGTGCCTGCATGGGCTGGCTGCGCGAAGGCTCGAGTGTTCCTCAGCAGCAGGTGATACGCGATTTCGCGAAGTCGCGGGCGAAGGCGCTGAAGGACATCAAGGCCGCTGTGCCGATGCGGCAGCGGGCCGGGATGCCCAAGTTCAAGAAGAAGCACCAGGACGACTTGTCGCTGAATTACACCCAGCGGGGTTTTCGGCTCAAGGACGGCCGCCTGCACCTGGCAGGCGGCATCGCCGTGACGGTCGTGTGGTCGCGTGCCCTTTCCAAGCCACCCTCCAGCGTCCGCGTCTACCGCGACAGCACCGGAGCTTGGTACGCGTCTTTCGTCGTGGCGAGCATGACCGAGACACTGCCGAAAACCGGCCGGGTGATCGGGATCGACTGGGGTGTGAAGGAGACCGCGACCACCACCAGCGACGACCACGACCTTGCTCACCCGCAGCACGGGAAGCGTGCCGCCCAGCGCTTGGCGCACTATCAGCGGATGATGTCCCGGCGTAAGCCGAAGCGTGGATGCGCCGGATCGAAGGGCTACCGCGAGGCGAAGCGGCAGACGGCGAAGCTGCACAAGAAGGTGGCCCGGCAGCGTCAGGACAGCGCCCGCAAGTGGGCCAAGAAGGTCGTCCGCGACCATGACGCCCTGGCCGTGGAGAACTTCCGGCCGAAGTTCCTCGCGAAGTCCACCATGGCGAAGAAGGCCGCTGACGCGGCGATCGGCGCGACGAAGACGGCCCTGGTGGAGATGGGCCGTAAGCACGGCCGGTCCGTGCACCTGGTGCACCCGGCGCACACCACGATGGACTGCGCAGACTGCGGAGCGAGAACCAAGCACGCGCTGCCTCTCTCAGAACGAACGTATACGTGCACCACGTGCGGGGTGTCCCGACCTCGGGACAAAAACTCAGCCCGTGTGATGCTCGTCCGGGCTGGTCTCTGTCCCGGCTAGTGCTGATCGTGTAAGACCTGCATCCCCGCCGGGGATCAGGCCACGTGAACTAGGAATCCCCCTTAGCCGGGGGAGGTTTCAATCCCGAGGCTCTTGAGATGCCGTGCGACGCCGGCGAGCAAGTGGCTGGACCCGGCGTTCTGGCCTACTGCTTCGCCCAGGTCGCGCTCGACCTCACGGTCTTCGTCCACCAGCGGAACCTTCAGCTGGGCATTCAGAACGTGGGCAAGCTCCTCCAGCGCACGCTGATGCTCCTCGATCGCGCGCAGGGACAGGGCTGAAGCCCCACCGCAGCAGACACCCCTCCCCTGGGGAAAACCACCAGCTCAAGACGAAGGTCAGCCGCGTTCCGGGGGGACGCGGGCGCGCCTTGCGTCGGGGGCATGAAGGTATCCACCTGGGAGCAGCCATGATCGAGGTCCGCAGTCTCACCAAACAGTACGGCCCCACCGTCGCCGTGGACGGCCTCGGCTTCGAGGTCCGCCCGGGCGCGGTGACCGGTTTCCTCGGGCCGAACGGGTCCGGGAAGTCCACCACCATGCGCATGATCACGGGTCTGGACCGCCCCGACGCGGGCAGCGCCCGTATCCACGGCACCCCGTACTGCGAGCTGCGCTGGCCGCTGCGCGGGGTCGGCGCGCTGCTCGAAGCCCGTACGTACCACCCGGGCCGCAGCGCGGCGAACCACCTGGCCGCGCTGGCCGCCGCCAATGGCATCCCCCGCTCCCGGGTCGGCTCCGTACTGGACACCGTCGGCCTCACCGACGTGGGACACAAGCGTGCGGGCGGATTCTCCCTGGGCATGTCGCAGCGGCTCGGCATCGCCGCCGCCCTGCTCGGCGATCCGGGAGTGCTGCTCTTCGACGAGCCCGTCAACGGGCTCGACCCGGAGGGCGTGCGCTGGATCCGCAACCTGATGAAGTCCCTTGCCGCCGAGGGGCGCACCGTGCTGCTGTCCAGCCACCTGATCAGCGAAATGGCGCTCACCGCCGACCACTTGATCGTGATCGGCCGGGCCGGCTGCTCGCCGACACCACCGTCGCGGAGCTGACCGCCGACGGCCGGTCGCTGGAGGAGGCGTTCTTCACCCTCACCGGGGACAGCGCCGAATACCGGGGCACCGCCCCCGCACAGCCCAGGAGGCAGTCGTGACCGCGCTGCAGTCGACACCGCCACTGCCCGCGGGGCGCTACGGGTTCGCCCGCGCCGCGCGGATGGAGTGGATCAAACTGCGCAGCCTGCGCTCCACTCTGTGGGCGCTGGTGGCCACCGTCGCCGGGATGCTCGTCATCGGCGTCGTGACCATGGCCAACACCCACGCCCCAAGCCCGGACAGGGCCGACACTTTTGACCCGGTGAACAACGTGCTGGCCGGGATCGCGCTCGGCCAGCTGATCGTCGGTGTACTCGGCGTGCTCGTCGTCACCGGCGAGTACTCCTCCGGCGCGATCCGCTCCACACTCACCGCGATCCCCGACCGGCCCCTGCTCCTCGCCGCCAAGGCGGGCGTCTTCGGCGCGGTGGCGTTGATCCTCGGCGAAGTGGTCGCGTTCGCCACCTTCTTCGCCGGGCGGGCAGCGCTCTCCGACGGCGTTCCGGCGCCCGGCCTCGGCGACCCGGGTGTGCTGCGCGCGGTGGTTCTCTCGGGCGCCTATGTCGCCATGGTCGGGCTGCTCGGGATCGCGCTGGGCGCCGTCGTCCGGCACACGGCCGCGGCCGTCGGGGCACTGGTCGGGCTGCTGTACGTGCTGCCCGCGGCGCTGTCGGGGCTCACCGGGGTCACGGTGGCGAAGTACTTCCCGACCATGATCGCCGGAAACTCGCTCGCCGTCTCCAAGCCGGTAGCCGACGTGCTCTCGCCATGGGTGGGATTCGGGGTGCGGTGCGCATACGTACTTGCAGCGCTCGGCGCAGGGGGCTGGCTGCTGACGCGCCGGGACGCCTGACCGCCCCGCGGCAGATGCCTACGCCGGTACCTGCACCAGGTGCGTGCACCAAAGACATACGGCAGGGACGTACAGCAGCGACGTACGACAGCGGCGTGCAGCAAAGACATACGCGCATAGGTACTTACGTACAGGAGACTTGAGCCATGTACGAGTCAGCCGGGGAGCGGCCGCCGGAGGGCGCGCGGGTCGAGCCTTCACGTCGGGTCTCCCTGGGCGCCGTCCTGCGCGCGCCGTTCACGGCTCATGCCTGGGCCGAGGCCGCGTACTGCCTGATCGGCTTTCCCCTGGCCGTCGTCGGCACCGTCCTCGTCCTTGTCCTGCTCGCCCTCGGCACCGGTCTCACCGCCTCCCTCGTCGGCGCCGTCCTCGGGCTTGCGCTCGTCGTCGCGGCGGTCGGCCTCGCGCGCGGCTGCGCCGCCGTGCATCGCCGGCTGGCCCAGGGGTTGCTGGGCGAGCGGGTGGAGGTGCCGCCCCGGCTGCGACCGACGGGTAAGGCGTTCGCACGGCTGGACGCCCGGCTGCGCGATGCGGCGGGGTGGCGTTCGGTGGCGTACGTCCTGGTGAAGCTGCCCGTCGCCGCCTTCGGCCTGTACGCCGTCGGCTGGTGGCTGATCGCCCTGCTCAATCTCTCCGCACCACTGCGCTGGGCGGCCTTCCACCAGCGCCCGGCTGCCGGCGAGGCGGGGATGCAGACGATCACGCCGATCCCCTTCGGCGGTGGCGCCCCGCACAGCACGGGTTTCGCCGGGACCTTCGTGGCGGCGGCGATCGGCGCGGTGACGCTGCTGGCGGCGCCCTGGTTCACGCGCGGTGTCGTCGCCGTGGACCGCTGGCTCATCCGGGCACTGCTCGGGCCGGGCCAACTCGCCGAACGTGTAAGGAGTTTGGAGGAGAGCCGCGCCCTCGCCGTCGACGACTCGGCCGCTCTGCTGCGCCGCCTGGAGCGTGATCTGCACGACGGGGCACAGGTCCGGCTGGTCGCGTTGGCGATGAGCCTCGACATGGCGAAGGAGCGGTTGGGCAGGGACGGAGAGCCGGTCGCGGACCCGGCTCGGGTCCGGCAACTCGTGGACACCGCGCACCGCAACGCCACCGAGGCCCTCGCCGAGCTGCGTGACCTGGCGCGCGGTATCCACCCTCCGGCCCTCGACGACGGCCTGTCCGACGCGCTGTCGACGCTGGCCGCGCGGAGCACCGTGCCGGTGGAGCTCTCGGTGGACGTGCCGCAGCGGCCGACGCCGGCGATCGAGACGATCGCGTATTTCTGTGCGGCGGAGCTGCTCACCAACGTCATCAAGCACAGCGGCGCGCGCCGGGTGGTGTTGCGGGTGGCGCAGGAGGACGGGTTGCTGCGGCTGCGGGTTACGGACGACGGCAGTGGCGGGGCAGCGCTCGGCGCCGGAAGCGGGTTGACGGGCCTTCGGCAGCGGGTGCGGACGGTGGACGGGCGCCTTGACGTGTCGAGCCCGAGCGGCGGGCCGACCGCGGTGACGGTGGAACTGCCGCTCCACGCATGAGTGACACCGTGACGGAAGCCATGGATGACGCGGTGAGTGACATCGCGGACGGGGCGCGCGCAGCGCGTCGGCGCCTGCCGTCCCCCGGTCGGACCCGTGAGAACATGCCTCCATGCGCATCGTGATCGCCGAAGATGCCGCCGTGTTGCGGGAGTTGCTTGTCCAGATGCTCACCGAGCGTGGTCACGAGGTGTGCGCGGCCGTGCCCGACGGCGACGCGCTCCTCGCCGCCGTCGCCGCGCACCGGCCCGATGTCACCGTCGTCGACATCCGGATGCCGCCGACACACACCGACGAGGGCCTGCGAGCCGCGATCGGCATCCGGCGCGAGCACCCGGGCACGGGTGTGCTGCTGTTCTCCCAGTACATCGAGACGAAGTACGCGACCAGGTTGCTCGCCGCGGGCTCCGCCGGGGTCGGCTACTTGCTCAAGGACCGGGTGGCGAACGTCGCCGAGTTCACCGACGCCCTGTCCCGTGTCGCCGCCGGTGGCACCGCTCTCGACCCGGAAGTGGTCACGCAGTTGGCCGGTGCGAGCCGTCGTGGAGACGATCTGGAGTCGCTGACGGCACGCGAGCGCGAGGTGCTGGCGTTGATGGCCGAGGGCAGGACGAACGCCGCGATCGCGCAGACGCTGGTGGTGTCGGCGGGCACGGTCGAGAAGCACGTCGCGGCCATCTTCGGCAAGCTGGGCCTGCCCGCGTCGGAGGACGCGAACCGCCGCGTGCTGGCCGTACTGCGCTGCCTGGAGTGGTAAGCGACGCCAGTCCGTTGGGGTTCAGGGCGGACCCGTAGGCCGTGGTCGACACCGGTCCGTTGGGGTTCAGGGCGGACCTTTGGGTCGTAACTGACGGTGTCTGGCCGGGAGTTCAGCGGTCCTTCGGGTCGAGCAGCCACAGCCCCAGGACCACCAGGAACGACAGGCACAGGAAGCCCGCGCCCCACCAGGCCGTGCCGGTCTCGCCCATCATCCACTCGTTGACGATCACGCTGAGGCCCCAGAGCTGGCCGATGACCACGGTCATCGCCAGGACGAGGCGGGCGGTGAGTTTCGAGGAGCGTTCCGGCTCCTGGTCTGTGCCTGCGCCGGGTCCCGGACCCGTGTGCCGGATCCGGGGGTCGCCGTAGCCGCTGGTTGGGCGGATCTGCGGGTAGCGCTCCTGGACGGGGCGGTTGAGGCGCGGCTGGGCGCTGCCGGGGGTGTAGTCGGGCATCGGGGGGAGGCCTTCGGGCTGTTCGGTGCTCATGTCCGCTGGCTCCTCTCCCCGTTGGCGCCGTTCGCGACGGGGCAGCCCATCTGTGCCCTCTCCTCAGGCCCCACGCCGGGGAACTCGCGGCACACCGCGTCCTGGGGGCTCTCTCCGGAGCGGGCTGTGGCGACCGCCCAGACGCTGCCGTCGGGCTGTTCCACGAGCAGCACCTTGGGCAGGGCGCGCGGTGGCGGGCCCGCGGTGACCTCGCCGGTGCGGGCGTCGAAGACGCCTTCGTGGCAGGGGCAGTACAACTCGCCCTCGCTGCCGCGGTCCTTGCGCCAGAGCACGCCGCAGGCCAGGTGCGTGCAGACGGCGGAGTAGCCGACGAGGCTGCCGTCCGTGAGGCGGACGGCGACGGCTCGGTCGTCCTCACCGGGGTAGCGGAAGGCGATGGACTCGCCGGGGGCGAGGCGGTCCGTGATCCGCTTGGCGTCCGGTGCGCCGTCGATGTCGCCGTGCCGGTGCAGCACTCCCCCGGCGACGGCGATGCCTCCGACGGCGAGGCCGCCGGAGACGGTGGTGACGATACGGAGGTAGTCGCGGCGTGTGGTGAGGGAGTCGGCGGAGATGCGGTCCTCGAGCGCTGCCTGGGCCGAGTTGTCGTCGGTGCCGTGCCCGGGGACCGGGGGCTGCTGGGTGACGCTCATCGGGTCACGTCCTTCCCGTTGACCTGGACGATCGGCAGCCCTCCGGGCACCGGCCACTGGACCTTGTCGGCGGGGACGACCATTGCCACGCCGGTGTTGACGACGACGTCGCCGAACGTGAAGGAGTCCGCGACCTGGACGCCCGGCCGCTCGGCCTGGAGATCCTCGAGCGTGCCGTAGAAGAGCGCGCCGGTGGGGCAGACCGTGGCACACATGGGGGCGAGACCGTAGGCGGTGCGGTCGTAGCAGAGGTTGCACTTCATCTGCAGTTTGGCCTGGAGGTCGATCTTCGGTACGCCGAAGGGGCAGGCGTTGACGCAGTTGGCGCAGCCGATGCAGCGGGTGGTGTCGGCCTGCTGCACCACACCGTCGGCGGTCACCAGAATCGCGTCGGCGGGACACACCTCGGCGCACGGGGCGACCGGGTCCTCACAGTGCATGCACACCGTGGGAAGGGACGCCACGGAGTGGCCTTCGTCGGGGTAGTCGAGGTGAATCATGGACTTGCCCCGGTGCGAGTCGCACTCCCGGCAGGCGGACACACACGCCTGGCAGCCGATGCACCGGCCCGGGTCGATGAAGATCGTTCTGCCCATCATGGCGTGACCTCAGCCTCTCTCGGCGGTGCCACGGCCCTGCGGGGCCGTGGGCGGCAGGGGGTCGGTGCGGGACACCTGGGCTTCCGGGTACGCGGCCTGGCCCGGCGCGGTCGGGGGCGCAGGCACCTCGTCGATCTGTTCGGCGGCCTCGATGCGGCAGGCGCAGACCTTGTACTCGGGGATCTTGGAACGGGGGTCGAGGGCGTCGATGGTGAGCGCGTTGGCGGCGGTGGGGTACGGCCAGTGGTAGGGAACGAAGACGGTGTCGGGGCGGATCGCCTCGGTGACCAGGGCGGGGAAGACCTCACTGCCCCGGCGCGTCACGACGCGTACCGGTTCACCGTTCTTGAAGCCGTGCGAGGGGTGTACTTCCGCCCATGGGCGCGGGGTCTGTTCGACGAGGCCGGCGAGCCGGCGCGTCTGGTTGCCGGACAGGAAGTGGGCGACGGTGCGGCCGGTGGTGAGCGACATGGGGTGGTCGTCGTCGTACGGGTCCATCGGCGGGTGCCACTCCACGGCCTGGAGGTGGATCTTGCCGTCGGGGTGGTACGACTTGCCGTCCTCGAAGAGGCGGGGGGTGCCGGGGTGGTCGGTGGAGGGGCACGGCCAGGCGATGCCGCCGGTCTCCTCGAGGCGGTCGTAGGTGATTCCGTAGTAGTCGATGACCGTACCGGCCGAGGCGATGCGCAGTTCCTCGAAGACCTCGCGGGAGCCGGGATAGTCGAACTTGTCGCCCACGCCCAGGCGTTGGGCGAGCTGGCACATCACCCAGGTGTCGGTGCGTACGCCCTCCGGCGGTTCCTGGGCCTTGTTGTGCTTGACGACCCGGGCCTCGGCGTTGGCCATCACGCCTTCGTCCTCGGCCCAGGTGGTGACGGGGAAGACGACGTGGGCGTTGTCCGCCGTCTCGGAGAGGAAGAAGTCGAACTGGGCGTGGAATTCGAGGGTGTCGTAACCGTCCTTGACCGTCTTGTAGTTGGGCAGGGAGACGAACGGGTTGTTGCAGATGCCGATCAGGCCGCGGATCTCCTGGCGCTGCATCTGCCAGACCATTTCCATCATCGATGTGCCGGCGGCGGGGAGTTCGGACTCCTCGATGCCCCAGATCTCGCAGATCTGCCGTCGGTGGTCGGGGTTCAGGATGGAGCGCCCGCCGGGCAGCAGGTCGGCCTTCTGGCCGTGTTCGCGGCCGCCCTGGCCGTTGCCCTGGCCGGTGATGGTGCCGTAGCCGGCGCCGGGCTTGCCGATGTTGCCGGTGGCCACGCAGAGGTTGATGACGGTGAGGCAGTTCTCGACGCCCTGCGAGTGGTGCTCGATGCCCCGGGCGTGCCAGGCCATGGCGTTGTTGGCGCCCGCGAAGGCCCTGGCGACCTGGACGACCTGGGCGGCGGGGATCCCGCAGATCTCGGCGGCCCGTTCCGGGGTGTACGTCGCGACGGTGGCCTTGACCTCGTCCCAGCCGGTGGTGTGGGCGGCCACGTACTCCTCGTCGACGAGGTTCTCGCGGATGACGACGTTCAGTACGGCGTTGAAGAATACGGAGTCGGTGCCCGGCTTGAGGGCGACGTGGATGTCGGCCGTGCGGGCGATGGACGTCTCGCGAGGGTCGATGACGATGAGGAGGGCGCCCCGGTCGCGGGCGCCCCACACGTACTGGGTCATCACCGGGAAGCACTCCCCCACGTTCGACCCGGCGATGAGCAGGCAGTCGGAGTGGAGGATGTCGGAGAAGGGGTTGCCGGCCCGGTCGATGCCGAAGGACAGCTTGTTGGCGCCGGCGGCGGAGACCATGCAGAGGCGGCCGTTGTAGTCGACGTGCTTCGTCTTGAGGGCGACGCGCCCGAACTTGCCGACCAGGTATGTCTTCTCGGAGAACAGGCTCGCCCCGCCGAGCAGCCCGAACGCGTCGTTGCCGTGGGCGGACTGGATGCGGCGGATCTCGGAAACGGTGAAGTCGAGGGCCTCCTCCCAGCTCGCCTCGCGGAAGGGTTCGTCGCGGGAGCGGCGCATGAGGGGGGTGGTCAGCCGGTCCGGGTGGTTGATCTGCTGGTAGGCGTTGATGCCCTTGGGGCAGAGCCGCATCCGGTTGATGTCGTGGTTGCGGGGCTCGACGCCGAACACCTTGCCGGCCTTGTCGACGCGTAGATACATCCCGCACTGCACACCGCAGAAGCAGCAGTGTGTGGGGACGAGGGTCTCGCCGGCCTGGTCGGCGTGCCACTGGTCGGCCGGAATGCCGCCCGCGTCACGGAAGTTGCGGGTGCCCGGCGGTGCGATGGAGGGGTCAAGCGGGATGTACTGCTTCGTCACTTGAAGCCCTTCTTCACGTCGCTGAGGTATGCGGTGCCGCGCAGCACCCGCTTACAGCGCGGGCAGTACTCGGTCCAGGTGTCGAAGTCGAGCTTGAGGTCGCGCATGGTGCCCTGGAGGTTCTCGACGTACGGGGCGGTGTCGATAGGCGTTCCGCAGCGCTTGCAGTGGAAGATCTGGTCGTCCTGGCGGGCCGTGTACTTGAACAGCTGCATGCCGACGGCGGCCGGCCGCTGCACGATGTGGAAGAACTTCCCGAACGGGATGTAGATGAGGGTGAAGACCACCGACACCATGTGCAGGATTGCCAGGAACTCGTAGCCGCCGCCGTGCAGGAAGATCGACGAGAAGGTGAGGAGCAGGCCCGTCACCGAGATGACGATCAGGGCGATCAGCGGGACCAGGTCGTAGGCGAATCGCTGGCCGGTCATGGCGCCGCGGTCCTTCATGCGCCGCCACAGGAAGTACGAGGCGCCGGGGATCACCAGGACGGCGGCGATGTCCAGGCCGTGGAACATCAGCCAGCCGAGGATGTTCAGCGAGTCGAAGCCGATGACCTTGATGCCCCAGATCCGCATCGCGTAGCCGGGGCCCGCGCCGGAAGGGGAGGTGAACGTGAACCACCCCCAGGTCAGCGGGAAGGTGATCAGGGCGGCCAGGATGCAGCCCCAGAAGATCAGCTGGTGGGCGGCCCAGCGGGCGTGCGAGCGGGCGCCGAGAAACTTCTGGAAGCCGAGGTAGGTGGCGATCATCCCCGGCAGTGCGGTGGGCGCCTTGCGGAAGTTGTCGGCCGAGAACAGGCTGCGCCAGCCCTGCTTGAACAGACGGCGCGCGCCCGGGGCGGAGATCCACATGGTGTAGCGGTAGGCGACACCGAAGGCCAGGAACACGGTCGCGACGGCGTACGGCAATAGCGCCGAGTCGAAGTCCTCGAGCATCCGGCTGCCGAACACGATGGCCAGGATCAGCAGTACGGACACGATGGTGCCGGCGAGCGTGGCCCGCCCTGCGACGGAACGCGGTCCGCGCCCGCCGGCCACGCCGGTGGGCGGTGGCGCGTCCAGGGCGGGGGCCGCGTTCGAGGCGGCGGCGGGGGGTGCGGGTGGCTCAGTCACCCGGCCCACGATAGGGAGTTTTATACGCGTTTTGCCCGTTATGGGAGGCGCACGAGTGACGTGTCGGTGGGTCGCGTGCCCCTACGGCCGTTCCACCCCGATGTTGCGCATGCGGCCGTACGCGTAGACGCAGCCGGCGAGAGCGAGGTCGGACAGCAGCATGAAGCCGATGGAGTACGAGTTCTCGGCGCTGTAGACAGCGCCCATGACCAGCGGTGGCACGAAGCCGCCGAGGCCACCCATCGCGCCGACGATGCCGGTGACGGAGCCGACCTGCGGTTGCGGAGTGACCTGGGAGACGAGCGCGAACACGCTGCCGCTGGCCGTACCGAGCCCGGCGGCCATCACCAGGAAGCAGATCGTGCCCACGGGGTTCAGCTTCGGGTCGAAGGCCTGGACGATCGCGAAGAGCGCGACGACGGCGAGGGCGCAGGCGGTGACGGTGGCCGGGTGGATACGGTCGGACAGCCAGCCGCCGATCGGCCGGAAGATGACAGTGACCAGGGCGAACCCGGCCGCCTTGGTGCCCGCGTCGGTGGGGTCGAGCTCGTACCAGGTCTTCAGATACGTGGGCAGGTAGACGCCGAACGCGACGATGCCGCCGAAGCCGATCGCGTAGAGGAACGACAGCTCCCACGTCACCCTCAGACGTCCCGCCTGCCCGAGCCTCGCGGCGAGCGAGCTGGTGGGGACCGGCCGGTCGGGTCGGTCGGTGATGAGGAACAGAGCGAGCAGCGCGAACGCGGCCAGCGCGACGGCCACGACGAGGAACGGCAGGTTCTCACCGTGCTTGGAGATGCGCGGCGTGAAGTAGCCGGACAGGGCCACACCGCCCATACCCATGCCGAAGATACCGAGCGCGACCCCCCGGTGGGCGGGCGGGAACCACGAGTTCACGAGCGGGATGCCGATGGCGAACGTGGTGCCGCCGATACCGAGCAGGAAACCGACACCGAGCATCGCGACGAAGGAGTCCCTGGCGGGGATGATCAGAAGCACCGGGATGATCGTCAGGGCGGCGACCAGCGGGAACATCAGCTTGGCGCCGTAGCGGTCGGTCAGCGCGCCGACCGGTACGCGACCGAGGGAGCCCACGATGACGGGCACCGCGACGAGGAGCGACTGGCTGAACGAACTCAGGTCCAGACGCTCCTTGAAGTCGCTGCCGAGCGGCGCGATGAGGGCCCAGGCCCAAAAGGTGAGAGTGAAGCCAACGGTGGCCACGGCCAGGTTGCGGTAGGCCGCGGCAGGCGGCCGGGTGGTCGTCTGCTCCGGTGCTAGGTGTTCCACATGCCGATGCTAGGAAGGCCTGGGCGTCCCGGCCTGATCTGGTGCTCCGATCGATGCGCACGCCAGGCTCGCGTCAGCATATGTTGACACCGGTCGAGCGTCAGCATATGCTGACGGCCATGGAGAGCGCACTCGAAATCGCCGAGGGCGCCGCCAGCAGCGACCCGGACACCGGGCTCCGCGCGGTGGCCGCCCTACGAGAACTCACCGAACGACTGGAGATCCTCCAGGTGGAGAACGCCCGCAAGCTGGGATGGTCCTGGCAGGACATCGCGGAGCGGCTCGGCGTCACCAAACAGACCGTGCACCGCAAGTACGGCCGCCTGATGGGGAGTCGATGATGTTCGAACGCTTCAGCCCGGACGCCCGCACCGTGGTGGTCCACACCCAGGAACACGCCCGCCGGCTCGGCCACAGCTACATCGGCCCGGAGCATCTCCTGCTCGCCCTCGTCTCCATGGACCAGCCCGCGAGCGCCGTACTGCGTGAGCACGGCGTCACGCCGGAGGGCGTGGAGGGGGAGATCGTGCGTCTGGCCGGACTCGGGGCCGGATCCCGCCTGTTCGGCACACTCAACCGGGATGCGCTGGCCTCCGTGGGGATCGACATCGACGCCGTACGCGCCAAGATCGAGGAGTCCTTCGGACCGGAAGCCTTCGCGCGCGCCGACAGCACGGTCCACAGCGGGCGCCGCCCTTCGAGGCGCGGACCGCGTCGCGCAGTGCCCACAGCCCTCGCCCGCCGCTGGCGCCGGCGGCGCGCCGCCCGACGCCCCGTCCTCACGGCGGCCGCCGCCCCCACTGGCCTGTACCAAGCCGCCGGCGCTCGCCCCGGCGGGCACATCCGGTTCTCTCCTCGCGCCAAGGAGAGCCTTGCGAACACCGTCCGCGAGGCACAGGCCCGGCACGACAGTTGCATCGGCGTCGAGCACCTCGGCCTCAGCCTCGTCGCCATGACCAGCGGCCTCGTTCCTTCGGTGCTGTCGGCGCTCGGCGCCTCGGCCCCCGCGTTGCGTACCGCGATCACCGACCGGTACCGGCGGGCGAGCTGATCCCCTTCCCCCCGGCCAAGGGGCTACGGCGCCGTCGCCGTGGTCCGGTCGGGGGCGGGCGGGGAGGCCGGGTCGACGGTGAGGGCGAGGAACGTCGCGACGAGCGCGCTGGCCCCCGCGAGGCCCGCCGCAAGACGCCGGCGGGCCGTGAGGGTGGGGAGGGGCGTGGGGCCTGCGGGCTTGCGGTGGCGTCCCATGGCGGGTCTCTCCGTTTCGGTCCGGGCCGGGCCGGGCCGGGTCAGAACGTGAAGCACTCTGCGTGGATGTGGTCCTCGGGCACCCCGGCCCGTACCAGCGCCGTCGTGGCCGCGGCTGTCATGCCGGGCGGCCCGCACACGTACACGTCGTGCTCCGCGAGTTCGGGTACGAGATTGCGCAGGGCCTGCGGTGCGAGCGGGTCGAACGAGGCGTCCGACGAGCCGAGCAGATAGTGCAGGGCCGCCTTCCTGCTGCGGGCGATGGCCTCCAACTCCCCACTCAGGACAAGCTGTTCGACCGTGCTCGCGCGGTAGAGGAGAGTGAGGTCGCCCGGCACTCCCGGCAGCGTCTCGAACAGGGCCCGCAGGGGTGTGATGCCGACGCCGCCCGCGAGGAGCAGCACCTTGCTGCGGGTGCGGCGGTGTGCGGTGAGCGCGCCGAAGGGACCGGTGGCCAGGACGCGCGTACCCGGCGCGATCCTGCGGACGCGGCGCGTGTGCCGGCCGAGCGCCTTGACGGTGATACGCAGTTCGTCGCCGCGCACCGGCGCCGAGAGGGAGAACGGGAGCGACGTGTGCCAGAGCCCGCCCCTGAGGAATCGCCAGCGGAAGAACTGGCCGGGCTCGGCACGCAGTCCGTCGAGCCCGATGCCCTGCATGACGACGGAGAAGACACCGGGCCCTTCGCCGTGGACGGCGACCACGCGCAGGCTGTGCCGTAGCGCCTGGTGGATGGGCACAACCAGCCGGTACCAGACGAGCAGTACGGCGACGGTCGCGTGCAGGAGGGCCCACAGCCACCGCGTGACGAAGTCGCTTGCCACGTCCGGGCCCGCGAGTTGATGCACGAAGCCCAGTGCGGCGCCCAGGTAGGTGAGCAGATGCAGTGTCCGCCACGTCTCGTGGGTGACGCGGCGGCGCACCGCACGAGCGCTGCTCACGCCGACGGCGACGAGCAGGCCCGTACCGGCGGACGCGGCCGCGATGGCCGGGTAGCCGAGGAGGTCCACGACGGTGGAGACGAGGTCCGTGCCGGTGTGGGTGGCGTATCCGCAGACCGCGAGGACCAGATGGGCCGCGCACAGCTCCAGGACGTGGCGGCCCCCGGTGGCGTGACGTCGGGCGAGGCGGTCCGCGCCGACTCCGTGCTCGACCGCGGGGATGCGCGCCATGAGGAAGAGCATGACGAGGATGCCGTAGCCGGCGAGCAGTCCGGTGAGGTGTGCGCCGGTCGCGAAGAGCACGTCGAGGCGCGCCGACGGTTCGGCCTGCGCGGCCCAGAGGGCGCTGACGCCGATGCCGCCCGTGACGATGCCGGCGCGCAGCGCGCGGGGCAAGATGCGAAGGGGCGCGGCGGGGCGGCCGATGCGGGGCCGGCGGGTGGGCCGCGGGGGTATGGGCGGGAGTTCCGCGCCTGGGCCCTCGACGTGGCGCAGGTACGCGTTCAGTGCGGGGTGCCTGGAGAGTTCGGATGCGCGGGCGGCCTCGGTCGTCACGCAGCCACAGTAGGGGTGGGGAGGGGAGAAAAGAGCCAGGTCAGAGCCCCCGCGCTGATCCTTAAGGCGGGCTTGAGGATCGCCTCACGAGTGGTTAAGCCAGGCCGCCCCCAACCGGGACGGAGGGCGGCCGCACGACCGCGCCGGAAACGCTGCTCCACGTTGCCGGCTTCTTCGCCAGGAGGTCACCGTCCGGGACAACAGTGACTCCCGTATCGCACAAAGGACTTCGACTTCTTGTACACAATGTCGGACAGGCCGGGGAACCGACGCCCCTGTGGAGCGGGATACGAACCACTGGCCCCCTGGTACAAAGAACAGGTCTTCGGCTCCTCCCGACCGTGCCTCACTCATCGGACACGGCTCACGAGACAGATGTGCCGGCCAGACCGGCCCGCGCCGAAGCCCCCGCACCGAGCCTCGACCAGGCATGCCGGGCGCACTGATCAACAGGCGGCTCAGAGCAGCCCCACCCGTGCAGAAAGGCCGACGGTTTGAACCCGCAGACATTTCAGGACGAGGCACCTCCCCACATACCCGCGCCGGGTCAGCGCATCGTGATCATCGAGGACGACGAGGCGCTGGGGCGCTCCGCCGCCGCCCACATCGGCCGCTGGTACGGCACAGTGCACCGCCTGCCGCGGCCCGACGACGACACGCTGCGCGAGCACCTCGAGCAGTCCGTCGACGCCGTCGCCGTCGTTTCCCGTGATGACATCGTCGCCCTGCGCTATGCCTTGCTGGCCGAACATCTCAAGCCGGGCATCCGGTTGGTCGTGACCCTCTTCGACCGCACGGTCGCCGACGAGGTCTCCCGTACGGTCCCCAACTGCACCGTCCTGAGCATGACCGATGCCATCGTGCCGAGCCTCCTGGCGGAGTGCCTCGCTCCGAGCTACGCCATGCTCCGGCCCGACGGCGGAGGCGTCATCGCGGTCCGGCGGGAGGACGGGACCACTTCCGTCGAGCACCTGCACGGACGTGCTCTCGCGGCCCACGCACCCGTTCACCCCCGGGCGTCCTTCCGTGCGTGGCTGCGCTCCCTCGGGACCTCGGCCAAGGCGCTCATCGCGAGTCTGGCCGCTCTGTCGGTGGCCTTCTCGGTGGACATCGCGCTCGGCGTCCTCGTCCTGCACGAGCACTGGACCGACTCCGTGTGGAACGCCGCCCGCGCCCTCACCACGATCGGCTCCTCGCCGGCGGCCGAGCACGGGCCCGGCTGGTACAAGGTCCTGTCCGCCGTCTCCATGCTCGCCGTCCTGGTGCTGGCGGCCATCTTCACCGCGAGCGTCGTCGACCGGTTCACCGGGCACCGCATGACGAGCATCCTGGGCGCCCGCTCCATACCGCGCACCGGCCACGTCATCGTCGTCGGTCTCGGGCAGGTTGGCCTGCGGCTGTCCGCGCGGCTGAAGGACCTCGGCATCAAGGTCGTCGCCGTGGAACGCAACCCCCAGGCGGCGTGCCTCCCCCTGGCCCGCTCCCTGAACATCCCCGTCGTCCTCGGCCGGGGCGGTGACCGCTTCCTGCTCGAACGCCTCTCCGTCCTGCGGGCCCGCGGTCTTGCCGCGGTCGGCTCGGACAGTCTGGCGAACATGGCTGTCGCGGTCGCGGCCCGGGCCGTCGCCCCCGACCAGCGGATCATCCTGCGCGCCGGAAGCGACGAGGTCACGACGGACTCGCAGTCCCTGTTCCGGATCGGCGCGGTCTGCGACTTCCCGCGCATCGTCGGCGCGTTCGTCGCCGCGTCGGTACTGGGCGCCGAACCGTCCAGCGTCTTCGTCGCAGAGGACCGCACCTGCGCCCTGTTCCCGGACGGCCAGGTGGTCGACCTCGCCACGTGGGACACACGCCCCACCGATCCCCGGCAGGGCGCGGACGGGAGCGAGGCCGACCGCACTGCGTCGGACGTCGAGGCATCAGCGGCCACGAACTGAGGGGGCCTCCATCGGCCACACTCTGAACTCGAGGACCTGGAGTTCAGAGTGTGAGCACGGCGTTGACGGGTCCTCAGGCGCGCGGCGGACGCCGCCACAGCACGTCTTGTCGTAAAGAACGTTGATGCTCCGCAGCTCTCATTGCCCGCCGAGCCGGACCGCAACAATCACGTACAGGCTCGCGGACGTCGTCAGAAGCAGAAAGGCGAGAACCGTGTGGACGACGAGCCCTCGTCGCGGGGCAAGGCCGAGGTATGCCCGAGCCGCTCGGCTCACCCGGGGGCGGGGCACTCCTCGCGCAGCGTTCGCGTCGGCCTTCTCGATCGCTCGGCGCAGCTTCCCGCGGGATCTCTTCGTCGTGATGCCCAGGCGCACACCATGGGCGTCGCACACCACCAGGGTGCGGTGCGGGCCGCCGTACGAAAAGGTCGTGAGCAGGCGAACGGTGGCGATCCCGTTCAGGTCGAGGGAGCGTTCGCCGGTCAGGGTGCGCGCGGTCAGGTGGGACGACGAGTGCCGGAACGGGGCTCGTTCCTCGCACAGTTCGGTGAGGAGGACGGGGCCGATGATCCCGCACAGCAGGGCGAGCACGATCGGTGTGCCTTCGGGGACTGCCCCGGTACGGGCGAGTCCGTAGCCGGCGAGGGGCAGCAGAAGGACAGCCACCGCCAGTCCCGTTCCCACGCGCGCACGCGCCACGCTGCGGGTTGTGCTTGCTTCCACTGACTCCCCCGTCTCTGCCGAAGGGCAACAGCATGCCTTCACGGTGAGTCCTGCCGCACTGCCTGTGTCCGGCAATCTTCGGCGCGGGAACCGTCGGCGGCAGGGGCCGTACGTGAACCTGGCACCTACGCCTGATCGTCCATCAGGTCGAAGTCGTTCCACGCCTGCTGGACCTGCCCGGAGGCGCGACCCGTTTCGGTGTCGGTGAGTTCGCCGATGATCGCCTGGGTGGCGGCGACCACGCCCATCGAGGGAGACAGTGCCCCCGACTCCCTCGATGGGCGTGACGATCACATGGTCGGCGTCCTCGGCCCGGAGGTTCTCCGCCGTCCATCTCCGTCCTGACGAAGCCTCGGGAACATCTGCGCCACGTCATCAAGGCGGGCACGCCCATGTGACGTACGCGCACACCCGCAGCAAGCTTCGACCGATGCCGCGGGAGCGTTGCTTGGCGCGTCTCCACCGCTTGAAGGAGTGCTCGTCCGTGGAGAGCGAGAAAGGCCCGTAGAGAACAAGAAAGGCAAGGAGGTCTTCCCACTCCTTGCCACTCTTAACTTATAGCGCACTGGGGGGCTTGCGGCAAGGCCCCCACCATCCCGCACAATCGCTGACCGAGGCCCGAATCTGCGGAAATGGGAGATCAACGAAGTGCATGTGTTGTTGTCGGTTGATGGGTCGTGCGGTGGCGTCGAGCCGGTGGTGAGACTCGCGTCGCCGGTGTGGACGCCCGGTGCCGAGGTGCGCGTGTGCGCACCGTCGGACTTCGCAGGCGTGACCTCGGATCGGAGCTGATGACATTGACCTCCACGACCACCAGTGCATTCGAACTCCCCGAGCGTCTCTCCTCCAAGGCTGACGCGACCCTGATCGCCGGCGACGAGGCGCACTTCGCGGCCATCGCGAGCAGCCTCGACCAGACGATCACCGAACTCTCCGACCGTCTCGACGCCCTGCGCAGGGCCCCCGGCGGCATCGGCCGCGAGGCGATGGACCGGGACTCGGAGATCCACCGGCTGACCGGCCGCCTGCGCGCCCTGCGCCGCTTCGGCCTGGATCTGTGCCTGGGCCGTGTCGTCGGCACGGACGACGCCGAGCCCCTGTACATCGGCCGGCTCGGCCTCACCGACAGCGAGGGGCGCCGGCTGCTTGTCGACTGGCGCTCCCCCGCCGCCGGGCCGTTCTTCGGGGCGACCCACGCCAACCCGATGGGCCTGGCGAGCCGCCGCCGGTACCGCTGGACCGGCGGCCGGATCAGCGACTACTGGGACGAGGTGTTCACCGCCGACGGCCTGGAGCAACGCGCCGCGCTCGACGACCAGTCCGCGTTCATCGCCAGCCTGGGCAGCAACCGGTCGGCCCGTATGCGCGACGTCCTCGGCACCATCCAGGCCGACCAGGACGCCATCATCCGCGCCGGTTCGCGCGGCGCCCTCGTCGTCGACGGCGGCCCCGGCACTGGCAAGACCGTCGTCGCCCTGCACCGCTCCGCGTACCTCCTCTACTCCGACCCGCGCCTCAGCCACCGCCGGGGCGGTGTGCTGTTCGTCGGTCCGCACCGGCCCTACCTGGACTACGTGGCCGATGTCCTGCCCAGCCTCGGAGAGGACGGCGTACAGACCTGCATCCTGCAGGACCTCGTCACCGAGGGCGCCGCGGCGACCGTGGAGACCGACCCGCTCGTGGCCCGTCTGAAGTCGTCCGCGGACATGGTGCGAGCGATCGAGAAGGCCGTCAGGTTCTACGAGGAGCCGCCGGCCAAGGGCATGACCGCCACGACGGCCTGGTCCGACATCTGGGTGAGCGCCGATGACTGGGCCGAGGCCTTCAAGGCGCCGGGGCCGGGCGCTCCGCACAACGAGGCGCGCGAGCAGGTCTGGGAGGAACTGGCCTCGATCCTCATGGACAAGCAGGGCATGGACGAGGACGAGTACGGCGTCTCGCCCGAGTTGTTCCTGCGGTCGCTGCGGCAGGACCGGGATCTGGTCGCGGCCCTCAACAGCGCGTGGCCGCTGCTCGAGGCCGCCGACCTGGTCTCCGACCTGTGGACGGTCCCCGCCTACCTGCGCATGTGTGCCCCCTGGCTCGACCGCGACGACGTGGCGAAGTTGCAGCGCAAGGATGCCCCCCAGGCCTGGACGGTGTCCGATCTGCCGCTCCTGGACGCGGCTCGCCAGCGGCTCGGTGACCCGGAGGCTGCGCGGTGCAAGCGACAGCACGACGCCGCGGTCGCCGCCGAGCGCGAGCGCATGGCCCTCGTCATCGACGACATCATCTCGGCGGCCGACTTCAACTCGGCCGGCGACGACAGCGAGGGCGCGGTGCGGATGCTGCGCGGGAAGGACCTCCAGGACAGCCTGATCGACGAGAGCGCACTGCCCACTGCCGCCCCGGACCGGCTCGCGGGACCGTTCGCGCACATCGTCGTGGACGAGGCGCAGGAACTGACCGACGCGGAGTGGCAGATGCTGCTCCTTCGCTGTCCGTCCCGGAGCTTCACCATCGTCGGTGATCGCGCCCAGGCGAGGCACGGGTTCACGGAGTCGTGGGAGGAACGCCTGGAGCGGGCCGGGCTCGACCGGATCAAGCCGGCGTCTCTGAGCATCAACTACCGCACTCCGGAAGAGGTCATGACGGAAGCCGAGCCCGTCATCCGGGCCGAGCTCCCCGACGCCAACGTGCCGACGTCCATCCGCAGCAGCGGCATCCCTGTCGTCCACGGACCGGTTGCGGACCTGGACTCGATCCTCGACACGTGGCTCGCCGCACACGACGACGGGATCGCCTGCGTCATCGGCGACCCCGCGTTCCGGGCGACGTCACGCGTCCGGTGCCTGACCCCGGAGCTGTCGAAGGGCCTCGAGTTCGACCTGGTCGTCCTCGTCGACCCGGAGGAGTTCGGCGACGGTATCGAGGGGGCGGTCGACCGCTATGTGGCGATGACCCGGGCGACGCAGCAGCTCGTCATTCTGACGAGTTCCTGAGCTGGGAGTGGCCGGTGTGATCTCCGGCGAAGGGCGCGTGCCCGAGCCTGCCGCGTACGTGGCGGGCTCGGGCACGCCGTCGTACCGGTCGGCGTGCCTCAGGTGCGGTCGGCGACGAGGTGGACCGGCTCCTCCTGGCCCGCCAGGGCGCGCGGCATCGGCAGTCCGCCGTCGGACTGCAGAGTCATCAGGTGCGCGGCGACGGCCGCCCGGCCTACGAGGAGACTGTAGGCCGTGCGATCAAGGCCGGCGGCATCCCGCGCGGGGACCTGTTCGTCACCACCAAGCTGTGGATCTCCAGCGCCGGCGAGGAGAACGCCAGGCGCGCCTTCCACACCTCGCTGCGAAAGCTGGGCCTCGACCACGTCGACCTGTACCTGATCCCCCAGCCCTGCGGCGACGGGAGGAAACTCTCCGCCTCGGCAGCACAATGCCTCAGTGCTCACACTCACCGACATCGCCGGGGACCCACTGGTCCTGACCAGCCGCCTGCGCCTGCGCGACGGTTCGAAGGCCGTACTGCGCCCTCTCGTCCACGCCGACGCGGAGAGCCTGGCCGGCTTCCTCGAGGGGCTCTCGCCGGAGTCGAGACGGCTGAGCACCTTCGACGGTTACGACCTCGCGGCGGCCCGGGAGCTGTGTGACGCGATCGCGCGCTTCGACAAATTGCGGCTGGTGCTGGAGGGCGAGTCCTCGCCACGCATCGTCGGGCTGTTCGAGCTCAGCCTCGCGCTCACCGCCGGCGACATCGCGCGCTACCGGGCCGCCGGGATCCACCTCTCCGAGCAGACCGACTGCCGCTTCGGCCCCACGCTGGCCGACGACTACCAGGGCAGTGGGGTGGGCTCGCTCGTCCTGCCGCTCGTCATGGAGGCCGTACGACGGCTCGGCAGGACGCGGGTCATCCTCTGGGGCGGCGTCCTCGCCGACAATGCACGGGCGCTGCGCTTCTACGAGAGGAACGGGTTCCAGCTCGTTGGTCCCTTCACCGGGCCGGACGGCACACCGTCGCTGGACATGATCCTTCCACTCGCCTAATCCTGGCGCCACAGCCCGCCTGACCTGCGCAGACACTGAGGTCGTTCACGGGCCCGGCGCCGGATGCGGACTCGTCCTCAGGTCCCTGCCTCCACCCCCCTCCTGCACCCATCGCTCTACAAAAGGGGTCCGCCGGTCATACCGGGGGATGACCGGCGGCCACGTCCGACTACCGCAGGCGTGGGCCGGAGTCCGTCCCGGAGTCTGACATCCGGGCTCCGGAATGCGGCGACGATAGAGGGAGAAATCCTGCTGACTTCCCTGACGTGCCACGGGCACCGCCGGGCGGTCGCGCCTGCCTCCGCCTCCACCCGACGGGAGTCTCTTTCGCCGTGGCTACCTTCCTTTACAAACTAGGGCGCCTCTCCTTCACGCGGCGCCGCTATGTGGCACTGCTGTGGGTGCTGCTCCTGGGCGGCATCGGATACGCGTCCTCGGCCGCGCCCGCGCCGCCCGCCGACTCGTTCTCCATGCCGGGCACGGACTCCCAGAAGGCCTTCGACCTGCTCGACGAGCGCTTCCCCGCCGCCAGCGCGGAGGGCGCGACGGCCCGCGTCGTCATCCGCGCGCCGGAGGGCGAGAAGATAACCGACCCCGCCGCGAAGGCGGAAGTCAACCAGCTCGTCGCAGCGCTCGGCAAGGGTGCGCAGGTCGCGGGCGTGGCCGACCCGTACAAGGCGAACGCCGTCAGCAAGGACGGCACCACCGCGTACGCGTCCGTCACCTACAAGGTGATCTCGACGGAGCTCACGGACAAGACGCGTGACGCGCTGACGGACGCCACCGACGAGACCCGCGCCGAGGGCTTCACGGTCGAGACGGGCGGTGACGCCGTCCAGGCCGAGCAGGAGATGGGCGGCTCCGCCGAACTCATCGGCATCGCCGTCTCCGCGGTCGTCCTCGTCATCACCTTCGGCTCGCTGATCGCCGCCGGACTTCCGCTGCTGACCGCCATCATCGGCGTCGGCATCGGTGTCTCAGGCATCGCCGCCCTGGGCAGCGTCCTCAACCTCTCTGGCACGACCTCGACGCTGGCCATGATGATCGGGCTCGCGGTCGGAATCGACTACGCCCTCTTCATCGTCTCCCGCTACCGCGCCGAGATCGCCGAGGGCCGAGAACCGGAGGAAGCGGCGGGCCGGGCCACCGGAACCGCGGGCTCCGCCGTGGTCTTCGCCGGACTGACCGTGATCGTGGCTCTCGCGGGTCTGTCGGTCGTCAACATCCCCATGCTCACCAAGATGGGCCTCGCGGCCGCGGCCACCGTGGCCATCGCCGTACTCATCGCGCTCACCATGATCCCCGCGCTGCTCGGCTTCGCGGGCAAGCGCGCCCTGCGCCGCAAGGACCGCAAGAACCTCACGAGCCGCACGGACAGCAAGGACAGGGGCCTCACGAAGCCGGGCGCCACGCACAGCGCCACGGTCGCCCAGAACACCAAGCCCAACCTCGGCACCCGATGGGCGCGCCTCGTGCTGCGCCGCCCCGTCACCGTGCTGCTGATCGGTGTACTCGGCCTGGGCGCCGTCGCCATCCCGGCGACGAGCCTGGAACTCGGGCTTCCCGACGAGGGGACGTCGGCGCCGGACACCACGCAGCGCAAGGCGTACGACCTGCTGTCCGAGTCGTTCGGGGCGGGCTTCAACGGCCCGCTGATGGTCACCGTCGACACGGGCGGAACGAAGGGCGCCGCTGCCGCCGCCAAGACGGTGGGCACGTCCCTCGCCAAGGTCGACGGCGTCGCGGCTGTCACGCCCGCCTCGGTGAACCCGGCCGGTGACACGGCGATCATCACCGTCGTCCCGACCACAGGCCCGAGCGACCACAAGACCGAGGAACTCGTCAAGACGATCCGCTCGAAGGCGAGCGGCCTGGAGGCGGACACCAAGTCCGATGTCCTGGTCACCGGGCAGACGGCGATGACCATCGACTTCTCGCAGACCCTCGACGACGCCCTCCTGCCCTACCTGGGTCTCGTCGTCGGGCTCGCCTTCCTGCTGCTGATGCTGGTGTTCCGCTCGGTTCTCGTCCCGCTGAAGGCGGCCCTGGGCTTCCTGTTGTCGGTCGCCGCGGCACTCGGCGCCGTCGTCGCCGTGTTCCAGTGGGGCTGGCTCGCGGACATCGTCGGCGTCGACCAGCCGGGCCCCATCATGTCGATGATGCCGATCTTCATGATCGGCGTGGTGTTCGGCCTGGCGATGGACTACGAGGTGTTCCTCGTGACCCGGATGCGTGAGGCGTACGTCCATGGGGCCCGCCCAGCCGAGGCGGTCGTCACCGGCTTCAAGCACGGCGGACGGGTCGTCGGCGCGGCCGCGGTGATCATGATCAGTGTCTTCTCCGGCTTCATCATGGAGAACGACGACATGATCAAGATGATGGGCTTCGGGCTCGCCATCGCGGTGTTCTTCGACGCCTTCGTCGTCCGCATGGCCATCGTCCCGGCGGTCCTCGCCCTGCTCGGCAAGTCGGCCTGGTGGCTGCCGCGTTGGCTCGACAAGCTCCTGCCCAACATGGACGTCGAGGGCGAGAAACTGCGCAAGACGCTCACGCCGTCGTCGTCACCGGCAGCCGAGGGCGAGGACAGGGACAACGACGAGGAGGAGCGGGAACTGGAGCCCGCACGCGGCTGATCCCACGCGGTCCGGCCCCGTCCGGGGCCCCTCCCCGCCACAAGCCCGCCGCCCCGTTGATCACGGTCACCGGGGCGGCGGGCTTGTCTCAGCTGCGGATCATCGACATCAACTGCCCATGGGTCTCGGCATCGGCGGCCACCACAAGTCCCCGCCCCCCAGCCCCGGTCGGGACGCCGTCGATCCCGGTGACGACGCAGCCGGCGGCCCGGCACAGTGCGATGCCGGCGGCGAAGTGCACACTCCCGATGAGGTCGGCGCCGTCGGTGACGTACGCGGCGCGCTTGCCGGCCGCGACCCAGGCCAGCGCCAACGTCGTCGACACGACCCGCGGCCGGAACCGCTCGACGAACGCGGAGTGGGCGAGCAGGTCAACAGCCCGGAAGCCGGGCCGGTTGATGAACGGCGGGTCCAGGTTGACGTCCACGAGCGAGGTGGCGGATGTCGGGGCCAGCGGCTCGTCCACCCCGTCGCGCCGCACCCACGCGCTCGTCCCGTCCGTGAAGAACACCTCGCCGCTGAACGGGTCGGCCACCGCCGCCGCCCCGTCGCGCAGCGCCACGTTGACGGCAACGAGCATGCTGCCGACGGCGTAGTTCAGAGTGCCGCACAACGGGTCCACCAGCCATTGGCGCGCGGCATCGGCCGTGCCCTGCTGCCCGCCTTCCTCACCGACCACCGCGTCGTCGGGGCGGGCGGCGCGGATGACGTCGACAATGGCCTTCTCGGCCTCCACGTCGGCGGCGGTGGCAAAGTCCCCCGCGCCCTTGTCGATACGGGTGAGGCGTCGCCCGTACAGGCTGCGCACCACGTCGGCACCGGCACTCGCCGCGGCTATCGCGACCGCGGAATCGTCAGAACTCGCAGATGAGTTGATCACGCGGTGCAGAGTATCGGGCGGCGCCGGAGACGGCGGCGGCAAGCCCACCACCGGCTCCGGCACCTGCGCGTCGCGTGGTGGACGGGTCGTTACGACGCCACTCGCCCGGCCCCGGCTTCCACAGCGCTCGGCTCCTTCAGGCCCAGGTGGTCGCGCAGGGTGCTGCCCTCGTACTCCGTGCGGAACACCCCGCGCTCCTGGAGCAACGGGACGACCGTGTCGGCGAAGACGTCGAGGCCGCCGGGGGTGATGTGCGGGACGAGGATGAAGCCGTCGGCCGCGTCCGCCTGGACGAAGTCGTCGATGGTCTCGGCCACCGTGGCCGGGGAGCCGACGAAGGACTGGCGGTTGCCGGTCTCGATGACGAGATCGCGGATCGACCACTTGTTGGCGGCCGCGCGCTCCCGCCACTCACGGGCCGTGGCCAGCGGGTCGCGGTACATGCGGACCTGGGCGCGGCCGCGTGCGATGGTGTGCTCGCCGAGGTCGGGGTCGATGTCGGGGAGCGGGCCGTCCGGGTCGTAGCCGGACAGGTCACGGTTCCAGACGAACTCCAGGTGCTTGATCGCGGTGGCACCGCTGACCTGCTGGCGGCGTACCTCGCGGGCCAGTTCCGCCGCCTCGGCGTCGCTCTCGCCGAGTACGAACGTCGCGGCGGGCAGGATCAGGAGCTGGTCGTGCGTACGGCCGTGGCGGGCCAGTCTGTCCTTGACGTCCGTGTAGAACGCCTGCCCTTCCTTCAGGGTGCTGTACCGGCTGAAGATCGCGTCGGCGCTCGAAGCGGCGAACTCGCGCCCTTCGTCGGAGTCACCGGCCTGGAAGATCACCGGGCGGCCCTGCGGGCTGCGGGGGACGTTGAACTGCCCTCTGATGTCGAAGTGCTGTCCCTGGTGGACGAAGGCTCCGGCCTGGGCGTCGCGCAGGAAGGTGCCGCTCGCCCGGTCGGCGACGATCTCGTCCCCGTGCCAGGAGTCGAACAGCTCGCTCGCGGTGGTCAGGAACTCCTTGGCGCGCGAGTACCGCTCGTCCTGCGGCAGGAACCCGCCGCGCCGGAAGTTCTCGCCGGTGAACGCGTCCCAGGAGGTGACGACGTTCCACGCGGCACGCCCGTCCGAGAGGTGGTCGAGGCTGGCGAACTGGCGGGCGACCTCGTAGGGCTCGTTGAAGGTGGAGTTGATGGTGCCGGTCAGCCCGAGGCGCTCGGTGACCGCGGCGAGCGCGGTGAGGATCGTGAACGTGTCGGGCCGTCCCACGACGTCCAAGTCGTAGATCTCACCGCCCTGTTCGCGCAGGCGCAGACCCTCGGCCAGGAACAGGAAGTCGAACTTGGCCCGCTCGGCGGTCTGCGCGAAGTGCGCGAAGGAACTGAACTCGACGTGGCTGCCGGCCTTCGGGTCGCTCCATACGGTGGTGTTGTTGACGCCCGGGAAGTGGGCCGCGAGGTGGATCTGCTTGCGAGGCATGGTGTCGGTGGTCCCTCCGGCTCAGACGGTGGCGGTGGCGGCGTAGCGGTTGGCGGGGCGCGTGAGCCCGAGGAGTCCGCGCAGGGTGTCTGCCTCGTACGCGCTCCGGAACGCTCCGCGCCGCTGCAGCTCGGGGACGAGTCCCTGGGTGATCGCGGGCAGATCGTGGCCGACGACTCCGGGACGCAGCCGGAATCCGGTGAGGCCAGCCTGCTGCAACTCCTGGAGCAGGTCGGCCAGTTGAGCGGGGGTACCCGTGAAGATCCGGGCCTCACTGGTGTACGTGTAGCCCGCCAGGCCGTCGAGCCGTTCGCGCCGTGCCGCCGCCGCGGCCGGGTCGTCGTCCAGGAAGACCACCAGGTCACCGAAGACGTGGACGGACTCGTCCGCCCGTCCGACCGCGGCCTGTGCCGTACGGATCTCGTCGACGACGGCACGCGCCTGGTCCGCGTCGTGCGGGGTCACGAATCCGATGTCGGTGGAACGCGCGACGAGCTGGAACGGCACGCTCTGGTGGGCCAGGGCGCTGACCACCGGCTGCCCCTGGGGCGGCCTGGGGGTGATCGAGGGACCCTTGACACTGAACTGCCTGCCCTCGAAGTCGATGTAGTGCAGCTTGTCACGGTCGATGAAGCGGCCGGTGGCCACGTCCCTGATCTCCGCGTCGTCCTCCCAGCTGTCCCACAGGCGCCGCACCACTTCGATGTGGTCGGCGGCCTCGTCGAAGAGGTCGCCCGTCAGCTCCTTCACCTCCGGGCTGTCCAGGTCCTCGATGCGGAGGGCGGGGAACGTACGGCGTCCGAAGTGCGCGGCCTCGTTGCGGCGGGCCGAGACCTGTACGCGCAGTCCCGCGCGCCCGGAGCTCACATAGTCGAGCGTGGCGATCGCCTTGGATATGTGGAACGGCTCCGTGTGTGTAGCCACCACGGTCGGCACGAGACCTATGTGCCGGGTCAGCGGGGCGACGCGGGCGGCGATGAGGACGGCGTCGAGGCGCCCGCGGACCTGGTCGGTGCGGGCGTCGGGCTCCGTGAAGTGCGAGGACTGGGGCCCCAGTCCGTCCTCGATGGTCACGAAGTCGAGCAGCCCGCGCTCGGCCTCCTGGACGAGGTCGGCCCAGTAGCGGGCGGTGAACAGCTCCCGGGGCCGGGACACCTGCTCACGCCAGGCAGCCGGGTGCCAGCCGGCGCCGTCGAGGGCAACGGCGAGGTGCAGCACGGGGGTTGAAGAGGGCAGCAAAGAAGACGAGGACACGAAAGGGTGCCTTCCTGATCGACCGTACGAGATGAGCGACCCTCAGGCGGAGGGTGCGACGGCGAAGAATCCGATCAGGAACAACAGAGCGCGCCGGCGACGCGCTGGAGGTCGATATGGGCGCGGGTGTACAGGTGCACCGGGCGGTACGGGGCGAGGACCAGGGCGCACAGTCGGGACACCTGGGTCATGACCGCCCTCCCCTCATCGCCAGTACACACTGCATTGTCAGCAAGAACGGTCCGCCCCCGCCGTCTGTTCCCGCTTCCAGCCTGAATCTCGCACGGAACCCATCGTGTTGGTACCGGGGAGGGCTACGACTCCCCGAGCCGGGTCAGTCCTCGGCGCGATGAAGCCGGATCTCACGGTTCACGAAGAGGTGCACGTATCCGCACTTCCAGCAGATCAGGCCCGTCGCCGTCTCGTCCGCCCACGCCAGCTTCATGAACTCCATGCCGGTGCTGTTGAGCTTGATGCCCCGCTCACGGAAGAGTTCGCTGCGGCAGACCTGGCAGGTGATCCACATCTCTCCCAGCGAGGCGCGTACCGGCTTGGCCATGTTCGTACTCCCCCGAGTCCGTCCGCCCACCCCGAACGAGGCAGCATGATCACCCTACCGCCCGGTAGTGCCCGACACCCCCGACAGGGTCAATCTGTCCGACTGCGGGATTCCGTCAGTGAGTTGACATGCGACATCAGGTGCGCTGCGCCAGGGAACCGACCCAGTCCTCGACGGTGACGACTTCCGCCCACTGCGGGAACAGCTTCTCGATGAGGGGCCGGTGCACCTCTGGGTCGAGGTCGAGGCAGGCGTCCGACAGGACGGTGAGGCCGAAGTCCAGGTCATTGGCCTGGCACAGGGTGTGCAGCACCACGCCGCTGGTCGCGATGCCCGCCAGGACAAGGCTGTTGATGTCGCGCGCCCTGAGCACCAAGTCGAGGTCGCTGCCCGAGAACGCGCTCGCCCGCCTCTTGGCGACTACGACGTCGCCCGGCCGGGGCGCCACGTCGTCGTGGATCTCGGTGCCGGGAGCCCCCTCGGTGAACAGGCCCGCCCGCAGAACGGTGGCGAGCGTCCTGTTGCGCGGGCTGACTTCGGGCTGACCCGGCCGGAGCCGCATGACCACGTAGATCACGGGGACACCCGCCGCGCGGGCGCCCGCGATCGCCCCTTGCAGGCGGGCCGGATAACCGGATCCGTCGTCGGCGATGCGGACGACGTCCCGCTGGACGTCCATCACGAGCAGAGCGCTGTTCGCCTTCACCATGCTTGCCGGTCCCTTCCCTCACAGAGGCCATCGAGCGGGGTCTCCATGCAATCAGAAGAGCGCGAGAAGCAGGGTCCAGTGCGATGAAGAGTTCACCGCGTACCGGATCCGGTGTCCGAGCCACGCTGTGCCGCCAGGTGGCGCCAGGGCCGTGAACCGGCGTCTGCCGGTGTGCCGTCCAGGATGCGGGCCGTGCTCGTGGCCGGCTCGAGGATGACCGTGGCCAGGCTCGCCCACCGCTGCCCCTCGGGAAGGTTCATGTCGGGCAGGCAGGTGAGCGCCGCCTCGCCCTCACCCGATACGAGGAGACCGACCAGGTCGTCGGGCGACTGCGGCAGAGCGGTGGGCGTCAGGCGCTTGCGGATCAGGTCGTAGCGCTCGCCGGAATCGGGCTGGTAGAGCCACGTCTTCTCCCCGGCCGCAAGGGCCGGTGTGAGGAAGTGGTTGGTGCGCACGAGCGTGCCCCGGTCGGATTCCACCGCGAACACACCCTCGGGACTCAGATCGAGGAGTACGGCCTCAGAGGTGTCGAAGAGGGCGAACGATCCCGACGAGGCGATCGCAGCGCCGCGCACGATCTCCACGGCTTCCGCCACGCTCCCCGCTTCCTGCAGGACGACGGCGGCCAGGACGTGCATGGGGACGCCGCCGATGCCGTCCCGGCGGTGGCCGAGGATGTTGAAGTGCAGTGCGAGGCCTGCGCTGTTGATGCCGATCTTGCCGAGGATGCCGTGCTCGGTGAGGCCGACCACGTCGTGGGTGCCGCCGCGGGATTCCAGGGTGTGCCAGTAGGGGTTCAGCTCGACATGCCAGTCCCAGGTCTGGATTCCGAAGGTGTCGACGGTGCAGGCTTCGCCACCCGTGCGGCGGACGATCGTCGAGCATTCGCCGGGAGGGACGGTGGCGCTTCGGGCGAGTATCTCGGTGCGTGCGTTGAGCGCCGCGATGCGCCAGACGTCGACTCCGGCGCCGTGCGCGATGCCCTCGATCTCCGCCCGCGCACGAGGGCGGAACGCGTCGATGGTGTCGAGAGCACGCTCGGCGTCGTCGCGGACCTGCTGCGAGCCGATGCCACCGAGACGGAAAAGGCGGTCGTACCCGGCGATCCCTCCGGGAAGGGTGTCGCACAGTCGCTCACCGCGGGCGGCTCCGCGCGCGAACGGGTCGGACGACGCGACCTGGACGTGGAGGCGTTCGGCGGGACGGGCGATCATGACTGCGTTCTCCTCGGAGGGTGTGGGGATGTCGGGACGTGGGGACGCAACTGCCGCGCGTCGGTCACGCGCCCGCTTCACGGGTCACCGCGCGGCGCCGGGTGCGCCCCAACGCCCCGTACACGACGGCGGAGACCACGAGTCCCGCGACGAGGGACAGGTTCGCGCCGCCGAGCAACGACGAGACGGGGCCGGTCCAGAAGCTCGTACTCACGCTCAGGACTCCGGCGAGAGCACCGGCGAGGAAACCCGCCACTCCCGCCCGGTGCACGCCCGCGTCGTACCAGAACGGGCTGCCGCGCCGCTCGTCGAGGAGCTGCGGGCCGTCGTAACGGTTGCGGCAGATCCAGATGTCGGCGACATACACGCCGACGGCGGGTCCAGTGACCACGACCACGAGTTCGAGCATGGTGTTCACGCTGGTCAGGAAGTCGAAGACGAGGAGGGCGTACAGCGTCATCGCCGTGGCCAGGATGCCGATGATCAGCACGGCTCGGATCCGGCCGAGACGCACGCCGATGGACTGGAGGGTGAGACCCGCGCTGTACGCGGTCAGGCCGTTGTTGGCGACCGTGTTGAGGACGACCGCGATGACGAACACCGGGATGAACCAGCTCGGGAGGATCCCCTCGAGCGCCGCCTCCGGGTCGCTCATGTCGAGCGTGGTCGCGGCCAGGGCACCGACGCCGGTGAAGACCACGCTCGGCAGGAAGGCCCCGAGCGCCGTCCACCCCGCCACCGCCATCGGCTTGCTGTCGCGCGGCAGATATCGTGCCAGGTCAGGGCTGTTGCTGTACGAGAGCGGGGTGGACGCGATGATCGCGAAGCCGCCGACGAGCGTCACCCAGAGCTGGGCGCCGTGCAGTGACTCGGCGGGCCGGTAGGACCAGTCGGTGTGCCCCAGTACGTAGCCGCTCACGACGACGAACACGACGGTGAGGGCGACGCTCAGCACGGAGTACAGCCGCACGATCGTGGCGTGGCCGTAGACGCTGACCACGAGGGTGGCCGCGGCGATGCCGCAGATGATGACGCCGTCGAGCACGGGGCTGTCGGGAGCGCCGAGCCGCCGGGCGAGCCCGAACGCGGCGACCGAGGCTGCGGACCAGTTCAGCGCCAGATAGGCGGCGGAGATCAGCCAGCCCGTGAGCGCGATGACGGCCTTGTTCCCGAGGACTCCGTACATGGCACGGGAGACGACCGAGCCCGTCGTGCCCGCGGCCGGCCCGCTGACGGCCAGGACTCCGGTGAGCGCCCACAGCAGGTTGCCGGCGACGATCACCGCCAGCGCCTGTCCGAGGGTGAGGCCCATCAGGACCAGCGCCGCACCCACGACGAGGCTCAGGTAGCTCACGTTGGGCGCCGCCCACACCGCGAACAGCTCCCGGGGTCGGCCGTGCCGCTCCTCCTCCGGGATGTAGTCGATCCCGTGCGCTTCCAGCTGTCCGGCCTGTTCCACGGTCGTAGCCGCGTCACTGCCGACGGTGGCTGTCAGGTCCCTGGTCGCCATCGCGTCCTCCCTTTGAGCGTCACGGCATGACCGATCGGCTCTATTGGCCGCATGCCCAATAGGGGAGATCTAATAGCGGAGGGTTGCTGGACGTCAAGGGGTCACCGGAAATGCGTTCGCGGTACAACGGCAGCCGCATCGTCGTTACGCCATGTTCAGGAGGCGGCCGCACCCCGACGGGCACCTCGGCCCTGACGCCCGCCAGGACGACGGTCACCTCACGGACCGCGACGACGGAGGCGCCCGCGAGAGCTGCCGGAGCGGCCCGACCTGCCCGAGCCACCGGAGCCACCAGGCAGGAATCGAGCCGCCGTCTGCCGCTCGGCGTGCGACAGCTCGTCCCTGACCTGGCGGCCCCGTGCGTGGGGTGGGGTTACGCGGCCGGCTTCCCCGGCTGGTCGTGGGTCGAGCAGTGGATTCCGCCGCCGCCACCCGCGATCGTGTCGATCTTCACGGGCACGATGTCGCGCGTCGGGAAATGGTCCTGGAGGATCCCCTTCGCGCGGTCGTCGGCCCGGGTGTCACCGAAGCGCGGCATGAACACCGCGCCATTGGCGACGTAGAAGTTCGCGTACGTCGACACGAAGTCGTCGCCGGTGCCGGTGATCCTGTCGAGGTCCGGCTGGGGCAGGTCGATGACTTCCAGGCGCTTGCCGCGGGCGTCCGTGGCTTTCTTGAGGACCGACCTGGCCTGGTCCGCCGAGCGCGACCAGACATCCGGCGGGCTGCCGGGGAACGCCTGGTCCACGAGAACGACCCCCGGCGCGGTGAACCTGACGAGGCTGTCGACATGCGCGTCGGTGATGTCCTGGCCGCGCACTCCGGCCAGCCAGAGCACCTTCTCGACGCCCAGAGTGCTCTTGAGCTCGGCCTCGATCCGGTCACGGCTCTTTCCGGGATTGCGGTTCTTGTTGACCACCGAGCTCTCGGTCACGAGCAGGGTGCCCTCGCCGTCGGTCTCGAAGGAGCCGCCCTCGGCGACGAGCGGGGCCTTCGAGCGGGCGATGTCGTACTTCGCCAGCAGGAGCCGGCCGACCTGCGCGTCGTTGCGGTGCTCCTGCTTGTCGCCCCAGCCGTTGAAGTTGAAGTCGACACCCAGCAGACGGCCGTCGGGCTCCTCGACGAACACCGGGACGATGTCGCGCGCCCACAGGTCGTCCACCTCGAGGGGGATGACCTCGACCTGGGAACCGCAGGCCCGCTGGGCGGCGTCGACCTGTTCCGGCCGCGCCATGAGTACCACCGCCTCGTACTCCGCCACGGCCCGCGCCACGCGAGCGATGTCCGCGCGCACGGCGGGCAGATCCTCGAACCACACCGATTCCAGTGCGGGCCAGGACATGAACGTGCGGGTGTGGCTGTCCCACTCCGCTCCGAACCTGCGGCCCGACGGCCTCGCACCACTCCCGGAGGACGAGGACGGGGAGGAGGCCAGTTCGTCGCCGGGACCGCAGGCCGCGGCTCCGAGGGCGAGCGCGCCCAGGCCGGCGAAGGAACGCAGCGCGCTGCGACGGGACATGGGGGGATGGGGCACTGAGAACTCCGGAATTCAGCTGACGGGCCACTTCAGGATTACTGGATCCTGAATCATGGAGCCCTGGGGACAGAAAATATCCGACGCCGGTTGCCTTTTCGGCTGCCTGGGCGTGTTTTCAGGTATCTGCGCTTCTTTAGATATCTGGATGCGTTTTCAGTTACCTGCGTGCATGTGGGGCCTACGGCACGGGTTCGTGCATGGTGGAGCAGTGGATGCCGCCGCCTCCGCCCATGAGGCGGTCGACGTCGAGCTGGATCACCTCGCGCCCCGGGAACGCGTCGGAGAGGGCCTGGCGGGCGGCGTGATCCTTCGCCCGGTCCCCGAACTGCGCTGTGATGACAGCCCCGTTGACGACATGGAAGTTGAGGTACGAGTCGACGAACTGAGAGCTGCGCGAGCGGACGGTGTCGGGGCCATCGACCTGGATGACCTGGAGTCTCCTCCCCCGGGCGTCGGTCGCACCGGACATGATCGCGAACTGTTCGCGCGCGTCGCGGGCCCAGACGTCCCCCCTGTCGTCGGGCGGCATCTGCACCATGACGACGCCGGGACGGATGAAGCGGGACGTGACGTCGATGTGGTTGTCGGTGATGTCCCGGCCGCGGACACCGGGGACCCAGATCATCTTTTCCGCGCCGTACGCGTGCAGTACGGCCTCCTCGATTTCCGTCCGGCTCATTCCGCGGTTGCGGTTCTTGTTGACGAGGCTGCTCTCGGTGGCCATCACCGTCCCGTCACCGTCGGTCTCGATCGATCCGCCTTCGCCGACGAAGTCCGCCCATGCGAAGTCGAGTTCATTGAATTCGGCGACCCACTCGGCCACGGCGGCGTCGTCTCGATGGGTCTGCTTGTGACCCCATCCGTTGAAGTTGAGGCCTACGGCGTCACGGTTTCCCCGGCCGTCGCGCCGGAAGACGGCGCAGGTGTCGCGCATCCAGAGGTCGTCGGTGGGGATCGAGGTGATGACGGTCACGTCCCGCCCGCAGGCAGCCCGGGCGTCCTCTGCGGTGTCCTCGTCCGGGGCACACATGATGACGGGCTCGTAGGCGGCGACCGTGCGGGCGATGAGGGCGATGTCCTGCTGGACTCCGGACAGCTGGCGGCCCCAGATGGATCTGCTCGCCGGCCAGGACATCCAGGTCCGCACGTGCGGAACATCGTCCGCCGGTACGTGCCATCCGTCATCGGCCGTGTTGTCGTAGCCGGCCTGACGCGAGGGGCTCGCCCCGAAGACCGCGTCGAGCAGACGCCTGCCCAGGGGAGGTTCGTTCATGGGGGCTCCACATCAAGTGCTGTGTAGTGAGCGGCTGTTGAGGCTCAGGAATCGCCAGGGAGCGGCGGTCGGCGACAGGGAACCTGCCTGGGCCTGGCATGGAACGGGCCGGATGCCTCTACGGCGATCACCGTTCGCCCACGCCCTGACGGGAGCCGTCGGCCTGCGGCGCCTACGCGGCTGCCGCACTCACCCGTACCGCCGGGTCGCAGGACGCGACCCGGGCAGGGAGCGAGCCGAGCGGCCCGGTGTCACCATGCCCTCATTGTGACACTGACTGGATTTTCAGTCAAAGAGCCACGCCGGGCTCTGCGCATCCAGCGACCGGGGAGGCTCGACGCTTCGTACGGTCCAGTGGATCAGCTCTGCGGATCAGCCCCGCGGATCGGGCAGCAGCTCGCGCTCCAGAGCGGCGGCCACATGTGACCTGGCCTCGGCGGTGGTGAGCAGGCCGGCGAGCCAGCGCCCGCTCAGCCCTTCCACCAGCGAGGTCAGCCGGACCGCGGCGGCGCGCGAGTCCACCGAGGCCGGGATGTCACCCTCGTCCTGACCGTCCTCGATCACCTCCGCCAGCTCGACGAGCCAGCGTTCGGTCAGCGTCGCCAGGACCGGCCGCAGTCCCTCGTCGAAGGTGGCCGCCGCTCGCACCTCGCCCCATACCGCGGAGTTCTCCCGCACTGCGCGGTCGTCCTGGAACTCCCCGACCAGCAGCCGGAGCAGCAGCTCACGGACGGGGGCGTCATCGTCGTCGGAGACGCCCGCATACCCTTCGGCCCGGTCGTTGACGTACTCCAGCGCGCTCGTGACCAGGCCCGACCGGTCGCGGAAGTGGTAGTAGATCAGGGTCTTGGACACACCCGCCTCGGCGGCGACCTCCTCGACCCGCAGTCCTCTCACTCCCCGCAGGGCGATCACTCGGCAGGTGGCTTCCAGCAGTTTGGCGCGTCGAGTACTCACGCCCGTACTGTAACCAGCAGGTCAGGGCGCCGGCCCTGCGCACACCGCCGGGGCGGGCAACGCCTACCTGCGCTCCAGCCGCCCCAGTTCGGCGTCGACGGCGTCCAGCATCAGCTCGCGGGCGTGCTCCAGCGGGAGGATGCCGCTGAGCCAGCGCATGCTGATGCCCTCCACCAGAAGCGTCAGCCGCTCGGCGGAGGTCGCGAGGGTGGTGACGGTGGCCATCGGCCGTACCTGGCCGAGCAGTTCGGAGATTTCCTGCACCCAGACCAACGTCGCCCTGGCCAGGTCTTCCCTCAGGTCGGGGTCGAAGATGGCGCTGGCGCGCAGCTCGCCCCACGCGGTGCTGTTCTCGCGTACGACCGGATCGTCCTGGAGCTCCAGGAGAAGGGTGCGCTCCAGCTCCTGACGCGGGGTCAGGGGCTCGGCGTCCGCGTCGCGCTCCGTGGTGTAGCGCTCGGCGCGGTCATTGATGAACTCCAGGGTCCGGCGCAGGATCCCGGCGCGGTCCTTGAAGTGGTAGTAGATGAGCGCGGTGGACACCCCGGCCTCGGCGGCCAGCTCCTCCACCCGCAGCCCGCGCACTCCGCGGCGGGCGATGACCCGCGCGGCTGCCTCCATGATCGCTGTTCTACGGTCGCCCACGATTCCTACCCTAACCGCTTTCGCCGGCTGAACCTCACCTCATATTGACTGAAACTTCAGTCACGGGCACCATGCAGTCCAATCCCCTCCCCTATCCCGCGCGTGCCGCACGCAACCCCCCTGTCCGTCACACCCCGAGAGAGCCACCGCATGACCTCCGACCGACGCGCCGCGCCACCCGCCTTCGAGGCCCTGTCCGCGGACGATCCGCACGAGATCGGCGGCTACCGGCTGTGCGCCCGGCTCGGCTCGGGCGGCATGGGCCATGTCTACCTGGCCTTCACACCCGGAGGCCGGCCGGTCGCCCTCAAGGCAGTACGCCCGGAGCTTGCCGGGGACACGGCCTTCCGCCACCGGTTCGCCCAGGAAGTGACGAACACGCAGCGCGTCCACGGCCTGTACACGGCCCCGGTGATCGACTCCGGCACCGACGCCGCGACACCTTGGCTGGCCACCGCCTACGTGCCGGGCCCGTCGCTGCACGAGGTGGTCCACCGGTACGGTCCGCTGCCCGTTCCGACGGTGCTGCTGCTGATGGCCGGCATCGCCGAAGCGCTCCAGGCGATCCACGCCGCCGGCGTGGTCCACCGCGACCTCAAGCCCGCCAACGTACTGCTGGCCTCCGACGGCCCACGGGTGATCGACTTCGGCATCGCCAGAGCCGCCGACGCCGTCGCGCTCACCAGCGCGGGCCTGCAGATCGGCACACCTGCCTTCATGGCCCCCGAGCAGGCCCTGGGCAGAGCCGCCACCCCCGCAACGGACGTCTTCGCGCTCGGGGCGCTCGCGGTGTACGCGGTCTGCGGCGCGCCACCCTTCGGCGGCGGCCCCGAGTCCGCGGCCCTGTACCGAGTGGTGCACGAACAGCCCGACCTCACACACGTACCGCCCGAACTGCAGAACCTGCTGTGGCAGTGCCTGGCGAAGAACCCCGAGGATCGGCCCACCGCCGGCGCCCTGATCGAGGCCGTGCGCCACCATCCGGCCGCGGGCGCGCAGCTGCGGTTCACCGACGGCTGGCTGCCGCACTCGATCCGTGCCGACATAGCCGGCCGCAGCGATCTGCCCGAACCTCTGCAGCCGTCACATGCGCAGCCCACGATGACGGCCACTCCCACGGCCCCGGCCCGCACGGACACCGCCGTCACCGCACAGCCCGCACCACCACCCGCGCCACCCCGGCGCAGGAGGCGCCGGCGCTGGGTCGTACCGACGGTGACAGCGGCCGTCCTGGTGGCCGGAGCGACGGCCTACCGCCTGAGCGACTCGAACGGGGACCCGTCGGAGGCGAACGGCCCCAGCGGGCGCGACCGGGGCTCGGCCCCACCGTTGCGGCCGCACTCTTCGCCGCCCTCGAAGTCGGCCGCCTCGCCAGGTGCCGGATACCGGCAGGTGTACGCCGAGACCGAGCTGACCTCACCCGACCCGAGCTACGAGTTCGACCTCCGCAACGGCACGGTCGCCCCCGAGTCCACCGCCGCCTGGTACCTGGCACGCACTGCCGACGAATTCGAGTTCCCCGACGACAGCGACGCCTACATCGCCTACGACGACACGCTCTCCCCCGGCGGCTGCGAGGAGGGAGTCGACAGCGAGCCGGTGACCACGCTGAAGTTCGATGACCTGGAGGAATGGCGTCCGTTCTGCATCCGCGACGCGAACGGCAAGGACATCGCGATCGTGCATCTCATCGATGCCCCGACGACGAGCGAGTCCGTGACGGTCTCCGTCCGTTACTACCGCAAGACCGCCTGACGAACGGCCGCCGGAGCGTCCGGCGGCCCCGCCGGGCGAATGCTCGTAGAAGTCACGTCACACATCTTGACTGAATTTTCAGTCAGTGGCATCTTCAGGTCAGCACCAGATGAACCGCCACAGAGAGCGACACACCACCATGCACTTCGACGACGCCACCGCCCACGAGCCCGCCCAGGGCAGATCCGCGGAGCCGCCGGTATGCGGCTGACCCCGACGGAGCGCGACCGGCTGCTGCTCTTCGGCGCCGCCGAACTGGCCCGCACCCGACGCGCCCGCGGCCTGCGCCTGAACGTGCCCGAGGCGACCGCGCTCATCGCCGACACGGTGTGCGAGGCCGCCCGTGACGGCGCCCGCCTCGCGGAGGCCGTCACCGCCGCGCGCAAGGCCCTCGGGCCCGATGACGTCCTGCCCGGCGTGCCCGATGTGGTCACCGAGATCCATGTCGAGGCGGTGTTCGACGACGGGACCAGGCTGGCCGTGGTCAGCGATCCGTTCGGCGGCGGCAGCCTGGGGGCGCAGGCGCCCGGCGCCGTCCTGCCCGCGGCGGAGGCACCGGCCGGGCAGCCCGTTCCGGTCCGGACGGTCACCGTCCGCAACACCGCCTCCGTACCGATCAGCGTCACCTCACACTTCCACTTCTTCGAAGCCAACCCCCGCCTGGACTTCGACCGGGCCGCCGCCTTCGGGATGCGTCTGGCCATGCCGGCCGGAGCGTCCACCCGGTTCGCGCCTGGCTCCCGGAGCGAGGTCGGGCTCATCCCCATCGGCGGCGACCGCGTCGTGATCGGGTTCGCCGGTCTGGTCGACGGACCGCTGGACGCGCCGGGCGCCCGCCGCGACGCGCTGATCCGCGCGGCCGCCTGCGGCTATCTCGGCGCCAGGCCGGACGACGACCAGGAGGCTTCATCGTGAGCACCACCATCGATCCGCAGGAGTACGCCGCCGTGCACGGCCCACGCGCCGGCGACCGGGTCCGCCTCGGCGACACCGGACTCGTCGTACGGGTCGAGTCCGACTCGCAGGCCCCGGGGGACGAGTTCCTGGCAGGCTTCGGCAAGACCGCCCGCGACGGACTGCACCTGAAGGCCGCCGCCGTCCGCGAGACCTGCGATGTCGTCATCAGCAACGTGCTCGTGATCGACGCGGCGCAGGGCATCCGCAAGACGTCGATCGGCATCCGGGAGGGGCGCATCGCCTCCGTCGGCCGCGCGGGCAACCCGGACACCCTGGCCGACGTGGATGTCGTGGTCGGCACCGGGACGACGATCGTCTCCGGAGAGGGCATGATCGCCACGGCGGGTGCGATCGACACGCACGTACATCTGCTGTCGCCGCGCATCATGGAGGCATCGCTCGCCTCCGGCGTCACCACGATCATCGGGCAGGAGATCGGGCCCAGTTGGGGTGTCGGGGTCAACTCGCCCTGGGCACTGCGGCACGCGTTCAACGCCTTCGACGCCTGGCCGGTCAACATCGGCTTCCTGGGCCGGGGTTCGTCCTCCGACCCGGCGCCCCTGGTGGAGGCGCTCGCCGAGGGCGGCGCCTGCGGCTTCAAGGTGCACGAGGACCTCGGCGCGCACACCAGGGCGCTCGACACCGCGCTCCGGGTCGCCGAGGAGCACGACGTCCAGGTCGCCCTGCACACCGACGGTCTGAACGAGTGCCTCTCGGTCGAGGACACCCTCGCCGTCCTCGAAGGGCGCACCATTCACGCCTTCCACATCGAGGGATGCGGCGGTGGTCATGTGCCCAACGTGCTGAAGATGGCAGGCGTACGGAATGTCATCGGCTCCTCGACCAATCCGACCCTCCCCTTCGGGCGGGACGCGGTCGCCGAGCACTACGGGATGATCTTCAGCGCGCATGCCCTGCAGCCGGATCTCCCGGGCGACGCCGCCATGGCGCGGGACCGGATCCGGGCGGGAACCATGGGCGCCGAGGACGTACTGCACGACCTCGGGGTCATCGGCATCACCTCGTCCGACGCCCAGGGCATGGGCCGGGCCGGGGAGACCGTGCGCCGCACCTTCGCCGTGGCAGGGAAGATGAAGGCCGAGCTCGGCCCGATGGAGGGCGACGGACACGACGACGACAACGCGCGCGTGCTGCGCTACATCGCCAAACTGACCATCAATCCGGCGATCGCCCATGGCCTGTCCCACGAGGTCGGCTCGATCGAGAGCGGAAAGCTCGCGGACATCGTGCTGTGGTGGCCCGACTCGTTCGGCGCCAAACCGCAGATGGTCCTCAAGGCGGGCTTCCCCGCCTACGGGGTGACCGGCGATCCCAATGCGGCCGACGACCGATGCGAACCGCTCGTCCTAGGCCCGCTGTTCGGCGGACACGGGGCGACCGCGGCGGATCTGTCGGTGGCGTTCGTCAGCCGGGCCGCTGCCGAGTCCGGCTCCTTCGGCCGGCCGTACGACGCGCTGGCGACCCGGCGCCGGCGGGTGGCCGTGCGCGGCACCCGCGGGATCGGCCCGGCCGACATGGTGAACAACGCGCGCCTGGGCGAGGTCCAGGTCGACGCCGACACCGGCCTCGTCACGCTGGACGGGTCGCCGGTCCGCTCGGATCCGGCGTCCGAAATGCCTCTCAACCGCCTGTACTTCCTGTGACGCACCGAGACCAACGGGTGCAAAACCGCCGAGATTTTCGGCTCCCATGAACTGACTGAAATTTCAGTCATACTCTACTGCTGCGAACCCGGATGAATCCGGATAGGGAGAACACTGATGACCTTCCGCATGCCCGCCGAGTGGACCGAGCACGAGCGCTGCCTGATGGCCTGGCCGACCCGCCCCGACCTGTGGGGCGACGTCCTGGAGACCGTCAAGGGTGAGTACGCCGAAGTGGCCCGCGCCATCGCCGAGTTCGAGCCCGTGACCATGGCCGCTCCGCCGGGCCACGGAGCCGAGGCCCGCGAACGGTGCGGCGACGACGTCGAGGTGATCGAACTGCCCACGGACGACTCGTGGTTCCGTGACTCCGCGCCGCTGTTCGTGCTCGACCCCGACGGCCGCCGGGCCGGCGTGGACTTCCGCTTCAACGCCTGGGGCGGCAAGCACCACCCGTACGACGCCGACGACCGGATCAGCGCTCTGCTGCTCGAACGGCTGGGTGTTCCGGCCGACCGCTCGGAGATGATCCTGGAGGGCGGGGCGATCACCGTGGACGGTGAGGGCACGTTGATCACCACCGAGCAGTGTCTGCTCCACCCCAACCGCAACCCGGGCCTGACCAGGGCGGAGATCGAGGCGGAGCTCAAGGCTCGGCTCGGTGTCACCAAGGTGATCTGGCTGCCGTACGGCGGGCTCCTGGACACCGAGACCGACGGTCACGTGGACGGCGTCTGCGCGTTCGTCGCCCCCGGCAAGGTCGTCGTGCAGCTCCCCGATGATCCCGAGCACCCCGACTACGCGCGGATGCGCGCCAACCGGGCGGTCCTCGAGGCCACGCCCGATGCGATGGGCCGGACGCTGGAGATCGTCGATCTGCCGCAGAGCGCGTTCGTCGAGGTCGAGGGACAGCCGGTCGAGGTCGGTTACCTCAACTTCTACGTGGCCAACGGCGGCGTGGTCGTCCCGGTCGCCGGGCTGCCTCAGGACGCGCAGGCCCTGGAAGTCATCGCGGAGGCCTGTCCCGGACGCAAGGTCGTCGGCGTGAACGCGCGCGTGATCGCCCACGGCGGCGGCGGTGTCCACTGCATCACCCAGCAGGTCCCCGCCGCGCGTCCGCGCGCCTGAGCAGTTCCTCACCCTCGGCGACGTACGTACGGAGAGGAACCGCGCCGATGCACACCACACCACCCAGGCCGGGAAGACGCAGGGCCGGCCGTCCGGCCCTGCTGGCCGCCACCCTGTCCGCCGTCCTCCTCGTGCCCGCGTGCGCGGGACCGCCGGGCACCGGCGCCTCGGGCGCGGGTACCGACTTCCGGCTGTCCGCGAGCACGCCACGGGCGAAGGGCCAGATCGACTCGTTCACATGGGCGCTCTATGCGGAACCCCCGACGCTCGACTACATCTCCGCGTTCGACTACCCGCAGAACATGATCCTCTCCAATGTGTGCGAGAGCCTGATGCGGTGGACGCCCGACCTGAAACTGGCGCCGGGCCTTGCCAGGAAGGCGTCCCATCCCGACCCGCTGACCTGGGTGTACGACCTGCGCGACGGCGTGCGCTTCCACGACGGGCGCGTCATGACCGCCGACGACGTCCTGTTCAGCCTCGGCCGGCAGATGAACCCGCACAACGGGGCGGCGTGGGCGCAGGTCTTCGAGAACGTCGCCTCGCTCGACAGGACCGGGCCGCTCCAGGTCACCGTCAAGCTGAAGCGGCCCGACTCGCAGTTCCCCCAGTACATGGCGACCGCCGCCGGAGTGGTGGCGAGCCGGTCCGGGGTCAAGGCCGCGGGCCGGGACTACGGCACCTCTGACGGGCTCGCCTGCACGGGACCGTACGAACTCGGCAAGTGGGACAAGGGGCAGTCGATCGAGCTGCGGCGATTCGACCGCTACTGGGGGACGAAGGCCAAGTCCGCGAAAGCGGTGTTCCGCTTCCTCAGTGACTCCTCCGCGCGCACCAAGGCCATGCTCAGCGGTGAGGTGGACGGCGGATACCTGATCCCCACCGAGAGCTACGGCGCGCTGCGCTCCAGCGGTGTAGGGACCCTCTACTTCGGCGAGGGGCTCAGCACCGTCAACGTCAACGTCACCAACATGCGCGGCCCCCTCGGCGACGTCCGGGTCCGGCGCGCGCTGTCCCTCGCCCTGGACCGCCGGGGCTTCCTCAAGACGGGCCTGAGCGGCGCGGGCACCGTCACCAACTCCCTGACGACCAAGGCTGCTTGGGCCGCCGCCCCCGAGTCGGTACGGAAGGCCGCCTTCGACGGACTCCCGTCGGCCGAGCCGAACCTCAACAAGGCCAAGAAACTCATCAAGGAAGCCGGCGCCACCGGCAAGACACTCACCGTCGCCACCAGCTCGATCGGGCAGGACGTGTCACTGCTCGCCACGGCCGTCCAGGCGGCGGGCAGCGAGATCGGGCTCGACATCAAGCTCAAGACCGTCGCCCCCAACGCCTTCACCGCACTGTTCACGGACCCGCAGGCGCGCAAGGGCATCGACATGTTCCCCGAGACGTACTACGACTCGATCACCGATCCGCTGGACCTGCTCGGCAACTTCCGGACGGGCGCCTACCAGAACTTCGCCGGCTACAGCGACCGCTCCTACGACCGCCTGGTCGACCGGGCCCGCGCCACCGACGACCCGGTCGAGCGGCTGACGAAGGAGGCCGAGCTCCAGCGCAAGGCCGCCGATCAGGTGCTGTGGATCCCGGTCGCCGAATGGCCCACCGCCCTGTTCCTCAACAAGCGGATCACCGGCGCCCCCACCACCATCTCCTACCTCTACTCCCCGTGGGCCGCCGGCATCGGGGCCGCACAATGAACTTCCTCAAATTCACGGTGCGCAGGCTGGCCGAGATGGCCGCCACCCTGCTCGGCGCCTCGTTCGTGATCTTCGGTGCGATGTATCTGGCGCCCGGCAGCCCGGCGAGCTTCCTCCTGTCGGGGCGGTCCGCCTCGCCGGACGCGCTGCGGGCGGTCAACGAGCAGTACCACCTCGACGACCCGTTCGCCGTGCGGTACTTCCGCTGGCTCGGCCAGCTGCTGCACGGCGACTTCGGCCGCTCGATCACGTACCGCACCGACGTGTCCCGGCTCCTGGCCGACCGGCTGCCGAGCACCCTGCTCCTGGTCACGATGGCCCTGGTCCTCGTCGTGGTCATCGGCCTGGCCCTCGGCCGGATCGGCGCGGTCCGCGGCGGCGCCACCGACGCCACGATCCTGGTCACCACCACCCTCGCCGTCGGCACTCCGTCCTTCGTCGCCGCGGTCGCGCTCCAAGGTGTGTTCGCGGTGCGGCTGCACTGGTTTCCCGCCGGAGGAACCGGCGAAGGGTTCGGGCAGCTGCTCTGGCATCTGACCCTCCCGGCCGTGGCCCTCTCCCTGTATCTGATCGGCATGCTGGCCCGCGTCACCCGCAGCGCCATGCTCGACGTCCTCGGCCAGGAGCACGTCACCGTGGCCCTCAGCCGGGGTATCCCGAAGCGACATGTGATCAGCAGGCATGTGTTCCGCAACGCGCTCGGCACCGTGCTCACCACCGGCGGGCTGATCGTCTCCACCCTGCTGGTGTGCACCGTCCTCGTGGAGTCCGCGTTCGGTGTCGGCGGCATCGGCCAGCTCCTCGAACTGTCCATCACCACCAAGGACTTCCCCACCGTGCAGGCCATCTCGCTGACCATGGTCGGGCTGTTCATGGCGGTCAACCTCGTCGTCGACCTCGTCCACCCCCTGGTCGACCCGCGCATTTCCCTCGGCCCGGGGAGGTCTGCCGCATGACTGTCGCCGTTCTGCGCCGCCCCTGCCTCGCCCGGCTCCGCACCAACCGTCCACTCCTCTACGTGCTCTGCCTCGGTTTCGTCTGTCTGGTCGTCCTGACGGCCGTGCTCGCCCCTTGGCTGGCCCCTGCCGACCCCAACGCGGCCGACCTCGGGAACGCGCTCGCGGGCACGTCCGCCGCCCACCCCTTCGGCGTCGACGCCTCGGGCCGCGACACGCTGTCCCGCCTGATAACAGGCGCCCGGACCTCCCTGCTCGGCCCGCTCGGCGTGGTCGCCTTCTCGACCGTCGCCGGAGTCGCCATCGGGATCGCGGCCGCCTGGCGGGGCGGCTGGCTCGACTCCGTGCTGTCCCGCAGCACCGAACTGGTCTTCGCGTTCCCCGGCATGCTCCTGGCGATCCTGGTCGTCTCCGTGTACGGCGAGGGCCTCTTCGCCCCGGTCATCGCGCTCGCCGTCGCCTACCTCCCGTACGTCAGCCGGCTCACCCGCTCCCTGGCGCTGACCGAGCGCGAACGCCCCTACGTCAGCGCCTATTCGGTACAGGGGCACTCCGGGCTCCAGGTCTGCCTGCGGCATGTCCTGCCCAATATCGCGCCCGTCGTCCTCGCCCAGTCCGCCATCAACTTCGGCTACGCCCTGATCGATCTCGCAGGCCTCTCCTTCCTCGGGCTCGGTGTGCCCGCGCTGACGCCCGACTGGGGCCGCATGGTCTTCGACGGCCAGACCGCCATCCAGCGCGGCTACCCCCTGTCGGCGTTCCTGCCGTGCGCCGCGATCGTGCTGACGGTCGTCGCGTTCAACGTGGTCGGCGAACGCTGGGCCGACCAGGTCGCCAGGAGGGACAAATGAACAACATCCCGCCCGCCCTCGACATCAAGGGGCTTCGGCTCCAACTCCCGGACACCGCACGGCCGGTACTCGACGGCGTCGACCTCACCATCGCCGCCGGGGAGACGGTCGCCCTGGTCGGCGAGTCCGGCTCCGGAAAGTCCCTCACCTCCCGCAGCATCCTGGGCCTGCTGCCGCCGGGGGCCACGACCGAGGGGACCGTACGGGTCTCCGGCGACGACGTCCTCACCATGACGCCCCCACGGCTGCGCGAGCTGCGCACCGGCACGGCCGCCATGATCTTCCAGGACCCCCGGGCCGCCATCAACCCGCTGCGCCGGATCGGCGACTTCCTCACCGAGAGCCTGCGCCTCAACACCGGGATGCGCACCGAGGAGGCCGGCCGGCGCGCCGCGGAGATGCTCGCCGCGGTCGGCCTCTCCCCCGACGTCCTGCGCCGCCATCCGGGCCAGCTGTCCGGCGGCATGCTCCAACGCGTCATGATCGCGGCCGCGTTGATGGGCGACCCGGCACTGCTCCTCGCCGACGAGGCCACCACGGCTCTCGACGTCACCACCCAGGCCGAGGTCGTCGCCCTCCTCGGTGACCTGCGCGAACAGTTCGACACCGGCCTGCTCTTCGTCACCCATGACCTGGGTCTCGCCGCGACCATCAGCGACCGGGTCTACGTGATGTACGCGGGCCGGATCGCCGAGACCGGGCCCGCCGACGCCCTGTTCGACCGGCCGAGGCACCCGTACACGGCCGCCCTTCTCGGGGCCACGCCGCGCCTCGACGCACCGCAGGGACGGCTGGCCGCGATCGACGGCCAACCGCCGGATCTGCGGCAGGAGTTGACGGGTTGCCCGTTCGCGCCCCGGTGTGCGTACGCCACCGACATCTGCCGGGACGAGGCGCCCGTCGACCGGCCGGTCGGCGACGAGGACGGGCAGCTGCGGCATCGCGTCTCGTGCCACCACAGTGAACGGCTCGAAGGGAAGTCCGGCCATGAGTGAGACCGTCCTCGAAGTGACCGGAGTGAGCCGCTCCTACCGCAGCGTCCAGGCGGCGGACGATGTCTCGTTCACGCTCGGCGTGGGCGGATCACTCGGCATCGTCGGCGAGTCCGGCTCCGGCAAGACGACCACCGCCCGCATCGTCGTGGGCCTGGAGCGCGCGGACGCGGGCGAGGTCCTGGTGCGCGGCGTTTCGCGGACGGTACGGGCGCGTGGCCGGGCGGCCCGGCTTGCGCGGGCCCGCGACGTCCAGATGGTGTTCCAGGACCCGTTCCTCTCCCTCGATCCGAGAATCACCGTCGACGCGGCGCTGCGCGAAACGCTGCGGCTCCACTTTCCCGACGGGGACCACTCGCGCCGTCTCGACAAACTCCTCGACCAGGTCGGGCTCGGCAGCCGGGCGGCCGGCGCCCTGCCCCGGCAGCTCTCCGGCGGACAGCGTCAGAGGGTGGCCATCGCGCGGGCACTGGCGGTCGAACCGGCCGTACTCGTACTCGACGAGGCCGTCGCCGCGCTGGACGTGTCGGTGCAGGCGCAGATCCTCAACCTGCTCGCCGACATCCGCGAGCAGACCGGCATCGCCTACCTCTTCATCACGCACGACCTCGGCGTGGTGCGCTGCGTCACGGACGACGTGATCGTCATGCGCCAGGGCCGGATCGTCGAGTCAGGACCCACCTCCCGAGTCCTCGACGGCCCCCAGCACCCGTACACACGCCTGCTGTTGGAGTCGATCCCCCGCCCCGGATGGAACCCGCAGGCCATCGCCCTGGCCCGCCGCGCGCTGTAGCCCCGGGCCCCCGAGACCACCGTCCAGAGATCCGTACACAACAGATCGGAGATCACAGATGAACGACCACCGCGCACCTCAGATCCCGTCCCACCGTCTTCTCAACAGAAGGAACTTCCTCGCCGCGACGGGGCTGGCGGCAGCCGGCGCCGCCTGGGCCGCGACCGGCGGCGGCAAGGCACTCGCCACCCCGGTTCCGGCCGCCGGCACTGGCTTCGCCGTGCCGCTCGACACCGTCCCGCACACCCGGACGTGGATGGCATGGCCCGACAGCACCGCCATCTGGGGCCGCAAGCTGGCCGGCGTCCAGGCGAACATCGCCCTCATCGCCAAGACGATCGCCAAGTACGAACCCGTCACCATGTGCGCCAACTCCGCCGGCGTCTCGCAGGCCCGGAGCGCCTGCGGATCGGCCGTCACCGTGATCGGTTCCATCCCGGTCGACGACTGCTGGATGCGTGACAGCGGGCCGGTCTTCCGCACCGACGGGGCCGGCGGCCTCGACGCCGTGGACCTGAACTTCAACGGCTGGGGCAACAAGCAGACCCACGCGAAGGACTCCCTGGTCGCCGAGCGGATCGCGGCCGAGGTCGGGGTGCGGCTCACCACCGCCGACTTCGTCGGCGAGGGCGGCGCGGTGGAGACGGACGGCAACGGCACGCTCATGGCCACCAAGAGCAGCCTCGTCAACAAGAACCGCAACCCGGGCATGACAACCACGCAGATCGAGGCCGCGATGTGCGACGCCTTCGGGGCATCGAAGGTGATCTGGTTCAACGGCGTGACCGGGCGGGACATCACCGACGACCACGTCGACGCCACCTCCCGCTTCCTCGCCGCCGGTGACGGCCTCGTCCAGATGCCCCTGGCCACCGACACCGACGCCTGGTCGAAGGACGCCCGCCAGCAGTACCAGATCCTTTCCACGTCCACCGACGCCGACGGCACCCCGATGGCGGTCACCAAGATCCAAGGCCCGGACTACTCCCGCATCCGGTCGAGTGACGTCAACTTCGTCGCCGCGTACGCCAATTACTACGTGTGCAACGGTGCGGTGATCTCGGCCCAGTTCGGTGACACCCGCGCGGACGCCGGGGCCAAGGCGGCACTCCAGCGGCTGTTCCCGGGCCGCACCGTCGAGCAGCTCAACATCGACAGCCTCGGAGCGGGCGGGGGCGGCATCCACTGCGTCACCCAGCAGCAGCCCCGCCCGTAGCGACCGGGTACCGGTGCCGGGCTACGGCTCGGCACCGGTACGTCGAGGCACCCCGCCCACGTGCACACGGTTTAAGATCAGCGACGCCGAGGCGGCAACCATGCCCTCGGCCGACTCGACGCAGTGAAGGTGGAGCACCGCGTCAAGTGCCGTGGAAGGGGCGGGGAGCAGATCGTGAGCAAGGGTGAGGCGTCCATATCGGACGAGGAGTGGGAGCGATTCCAGAGGGAGGCCGAGGCCGGAACTCAGGGTGCGCCCGAGGAACCGTCGGCCCGGGCCCGGATGGTGACGCGACGGCTACGGGAGGAGACCCGCCGGCCCGAGGGGTGGCGGACTCACCAGCCGGCCCGGCAGCGGCGCGGCAAGGGCTGGTACGTGGTCGCTCTGCTCCTCGCCGCGGGCATGCTGTTCGTGGCGCTGGATCCCGGGCGCGCGACCGATTGGTTCGGCGGTGGAGGCGGCGACAACCCGCTCGCCGCGGAGTCGGAACGTCCCGACCAGCCGCCCGCGACGGAGTCGGCGGCCCAACAACCCACCCTTCAGCAGCCGTTCAGGGGATCACCGGCGGCGCAATGGGGTGACGGAACGGCGGGGATCACCGTCCCCGAGGCCCGGGCGACCGGCTGGATGAGCGAGGCGCAGGTCTCGCAGGCGCTCGACAGCTCCCGGGACTTTCTCGCCGCGTCCAATCTGGATTCCGGTGTGCTGCTCGGACAGCAGCCCGAGAAGGCGATCGCGTTGATCAATCCGAAGCAGAAGGACGTCCAGGACTACCTGGCGACCGCGTTCCGCGCACCGAGCAAGGACTCCGATCCTCTGATGCTGTTCAGCCGCTTCGCGACGGAGAAGGTCCGTCTCGTCGGGGACGTGGTCAAAACGCGCGGGCGGATCACGTACCGGGAGGGCAAGCGCGGTGCGGTCGAGGTGACCACCGACGTCACGTACGTCTACCCGGTCGCGCACGCCACGGAGGAAAGGGACGAGGTCGCGCGCACGATCGTGCGCCGCGAGGTGGTGATGAGCTGGGACGACCCGGCGAAGGTGATCACCGAGCCGGGGACGTTCTCCCTCGTCTCGTACACGTCGGACACCGCCAACGGCGGCTGTGACAACGACACCGGTTTCTACGTCCCGGAGTTCCGCTCCGCGCGCACGACAACCGGCCCGGGAGCCGACCGCGAGGTCGACCCGTACGACCGGAGCACCTCGATGGACGCGCGCATGCAGGGCGCCGACGACACGGAGTGCGGAACCGCGACACGGTCGTGAGCGGCGCGGGGACGCGAGCGAGTCGGCGCGAGGACTACTCGCTCCGCGTCCCGTACCAGCGCCACTCGGTGAGCCGTGGGCGATCGGGCGGTGCGGTGCGCCCGGTTGCCCACAACAGGTTGTCCCAGGCGTCGCCGCAGATGGTGACGTGAGGAAAGAGCTTCCGCAGGACGCGCTCGCACACCTCCCTCGGCGGCGACCACTGTCGGTTCAGTCCCTGAGTGATGTCGTGGGTGTGCACGAGAGTCTCGACCACGGCCATCGCCGCAAAGCCTTCCGGGTCCGAGGGCCCGAAGACGTGGTAGGAAACGGTGGTCGACGGGGCCGTGCGCAGGACGGACGCCATCAGGCCACCGCACGCCTCCAGGACGATGAGGAGGCCGTCGGGGCCCGCGGCCCGGTCGACGAAGATGACGTTCGCCGGCCCACCACTTCGGTCACTGCTCGTCCGGAACGGCAGCAGCGTGTCCGTCGGCGGCTTCGCGAGCCCGAACCTCGCCGCGTAGGTGAACAGGTCGTCGGCCAGGTGCTCCAGCGTCTCCCAGCAGGTCCACTCGAGCGTTCCCGCCTTGGCCTCCCATGCCTGTGGATCGGCACCTTTCAGGACGTCGACGGCGAGAGTGACGACCCGGCGCACGTCCTCGCCGTCGACGGTGGTGTCTGCGCTGTCCATGCACAAGATCGTAACAACGAGCGGATGGGGAACCTGATCCGTCCGACGGCTCGTCCTGAGAGGCGATGCCGAGCAGATGGGAAGCCGTGTTGAAACCTCCCCCAGCTAAGGGGGATTCCTAGCTCACGTGGCCTGATCCCCGGCGGGGATACAGGTCTTACACGATCAGCACTAGCCGGGACAGAGACCAGCCCGGACGAGCATCACACGGGCTGAGTTTTTGTCCCGAGGTCGGGACACCCCGCACGTGGTGCACGTATACGTTCGTTCTGAGAGAGGCAGCGCGTGCTTGGTTCTCGCTCCGCAGTCTGCGCAGTCCATCGTGGTGTGCGCCGGGTGCACCAGGTGCACGGACCGGCCGTGCTTACGGCCCATCTCCACCAGGGCTGTCTTGGTCGCGCCGATCGCCGCGTCAGCGGCCTTCTTCGCCATGGTGGACTTCGCGAGGAACTTCGGCCGGAAGTCCTCCACGGCCAGGGCGTCATGGTCGCGGACGACCTTCTTGGCCCACTTGCGGGCGGTGTCCTGACGCTGCCGGGCCACCTTCTTGTGCAGCTTCGCCGTCTGCCGCTTCGCCTCGCGGTAGCCCTTCGATCCGGCGCATCCACGCTTCGGCTTGCGCCGGGACATCATCCGCTGATAGTGCGCCAAGCGCTGGGCGGCGTTCTTCCCGTGCTGCGGGTGAGCAAGGTCGTGGTCGTCGCTGGTGGTGGTCGCAATCTCCTTCACACCCCAGTCGATCCCGATCACCCGGCCGGTTCCCGGCAGTGTCTCGGTCATGCCCGGGACGACGAAAGACGCGTACCAAGTTTCGGTGCTGTCGCGGTAGACGCGGACGCTGGAGGGTGGCCTGGAAAGGGCACGCGACCACACGACCGTCACGGCAATACCGCCTGCCAGGTGCAGGCGGCCGTCCTTGAGCCGAAAACCCCTCTGGGTGTAGTTCAGCGACAAGTCGTCCTGGTGCTTCTTCTTGTACTTGGGCATCCCGGCCCGCTGCCGCATCGGCAAGGCGGCCTTGATGTCCTTCAGCGCCTTCGCCCGCGACTTCGCGAAATCGCGTATCACCTGCTGCTGAGGAACACTGGAGCCTTCGCGCAGCCAGCCCATACAGGCACGCGCCTCGGTCAGCATCTTGTCCAGCCGGGCCGGACCGCACTTCTCGTTCGCGGCGTGCGCCCTCTTCGAGCGGGCGCAGCACTCATTCCACAGCCACCGGCACCGCGCCCATTCCGCTTCGAGGGCGGCAGCTGCGGTGGGCGACACGCGAAGACGGAAGGTGTAACGGGCATGCCCGGCACCTGCCGTCTCCTGCGCCGCGATCGTCATGAACAACAACCTATCCGGGAGGACTGACAGTTGAGAGCACTGATCCAACGGGGGCTGCCTCACCACCACGACGGGAACACGCCGATCCACCCTGCCGGCGAATCAGCTTCCCCTGCCCCGCTCCGCAGGAGTCCGACTCCTCCCCGGCCCGAAGGCCGGAGCGTCCTCGGAGGAATCCGGTGAAGTGGGATCGGTCGCCCTGGGCACGGGGGCGCGTGCTCGCCGGGCTCGCCGCCGTGACGGCAGGACTGGAGGCCTTCCACCGGGCCGTGCCCAACTCCGTGGGGCACCTGGGCAGTTTGCTGGAGCAGTTCCTGCCGTGGCTCGGCCTGGTGGTCGTGGTGCTGCTCGTCCTGGCGCTGCTGCGCCGTTCGGCCATCGCACTGGTGACCCTGCTCCTGCCCGTGGCGGCATGGACGTACCTCTGCGGCGGGCTGCTGTTGCCGGGGGCGACACCCGGCGCACACGACCTGGTCGTGGTGCAGCACAACGTCAGTGACGAGAACGCCGACCCGGCGGGTACCGCGCGCTCCCTCGCAGACGCCGGGCCCGATCTCATCGCGCTGGAGGAACTGGTCCCGGCGGCGCTGCCGGTCTACGAGAAGACGCTCGCCCCGCAGTACCCGTACCACGCGGTCCGGGGCACGGTCGGACTCTGGTCGAAGCATCCGCTGACCGACTCCCGGAGGGTGGACATCAAACCCCGGGGGATTACGGAGAGTTGGGAACGTGGGCTGCGAGCGGTGGCCCATACTCCGCACGGCGAGATCGCGGTGTACGTCGCGCACCTGCCCTCGGTCCGCGTCGGAGCGAGCGGTCTCGGATCCGCGTGGCGCGACGAGAGCGCGGGCATGTTGGGCCGGGTTGTCGCCGCCGAGAAGCTGAGGCCGGTGATCCTCATGGGTGACCTCAACAGCACGGCCGACGACCGCGGGTTGGCCCCGCTGACCTCACGCATGAACACGGCGCAACGAGGCTTCGCGTTCAGTTTCCCCGCCACGTTCCCGGTGGTCCGGATCGACCAGGTGATGGCCCGCTCGGCGACCGTGACCCATATCCGTACGCTGCCCGAGACCGGCAGCGACCACTTGCCCGTCGTTGCCCGGATCGCGCTGGGCCGGCCGGTGGAGTGATGCGGCCGTCACCGCAGGTCGGTGGCGGCCGCACACGGCGTCAGGACAGCTGGTCGGCGAGCGGTCCGAGCACCGGGATCCACTCCCGGACCGAGACGTCACTGACGAGCCCGTTCAGGCGGAACGGATCCTTCTCCGTGGCAGCCAGCGCCGACTCCTTGTCGGCGGCGCGGAACAAGAGCAGCGCGCCGGGCGCCTCCGCCTCGGCGAAGGGACCCGAGACGAGGTTGATCCCCTGCTCGATGAGCACACCGAGGAACTCCCGGTGAGCGGAGCGAACGGCATCGCGGGCCGCGGAGTCATCCGTGTAGGTGTAGGTCACGGCGTAGATAGGCATCGTGGTGTCTTCTCCTGTCAGTCCGAATCCGCGGTAGGCCCGAGGTATGTCTGAGTCTGCGGCAGGTCGGGGCGATCGCTGTGCGATTATGCTGCCCGGCTTGTCGAAAAGATCAGTACCGCCGTCTGTGCAGTCTGCCTTCAGGGCATGCCACGCCGGTGGGACGGCTTGGGGGATTGCGGTGCGGGGACGGCAGGGCGGATCTCATTTTGGACGGATGGCGGCAGTAGCCGGGGCGGTGGCGTTCTGCTTGGGCCTGACCACCGGGTGCTCGTTCGGCGACAGCTCCGACCCCAAGAGGGCTGCGGCCCAACAGGAGCGGTTCTGCGCCCAGTTCGGCCAGTGGCAGCAGGATGTCGACACCCCTGACGCCGACTCCGTCGCAGGTCAGATGGTGATCGACGCGGCGAAGGTACTGGACCGGGAGCACCTGGACACGGGCGGCAGTCACATCCTGCGTGACACCGAGGCGGCCGTTGTGTACCGCATGCACGACAGCGGAGCCAGGGTGGCCGCCTACTGCGACCGGGCTGGTTTCGAAACGCTGGTCGGCTGACTCGAGAGCACTGACACACTGACCACCCCGGAGGGGCGCCTCCTCCGACCGGGTCACACGAGACCCTCCCGGAAGCCCTGCCGCCACGACGGATAGCGCGGCTCCCAGCCGAGCTCCCGCTTGGCCTTGGCATTGGGCGGTGCAGCCGGCCTGCGAGCGCGCGGCGTTCGCGCGAGGTGAATGCAGCAGCACCCGCTCTGGACGGACAGGGCGGATTGATCGTGACTCGATACGCGCCCCGGTGACGTGCGGGCAACGTTGGTGTCCTTGGTGGTTCAGCCCACCTGCAGGGGAAGTGCGGTCAGGCCTCTGAGCAGGGTGCTGGTGCGCCACGTAAGGGTGGTGGGGTCCGTGGCGAACTCGAGGGTGGGGCGGTCGTGGAGGAGCAGGCGGAGGGCGATGGCGGCTTCGGCGCGGGCCAGGGGCGCGCCCAGGCAGTGGTGGAGGCCGTGACCGAAGCCGAGGTGACTGTTGGGCGCGCGGCGTATGTCGAACCGGTCCGGGTCGGGGAAGTGCAGTGGGTCCCGGGAGGCGGCGGCGAGGGAGATGAGTACGGCGTCGCCCTCAGGGACGTGCGTTCCGGCGATGTCGAGCGGTTCGGCGGCGAAGCGGAACGCGCTTGCGTGTACGGGGGAGTTGTAGCGCAGCGATTCCTCGACGGCCGCGCCGGCCAGCTCAGGCTCGGCCCTGAGGAGGTCGAGTTGGTCGGGGTGGGTGAGCAGGGCGTGGAGTGTGCCGGAGATGAGGTTGACGGTGGTTTCGTGGCCCGCGACGAGGAGGAGGAAGGCCATGCCGAGGAGTTCGTCGCGGGTCAGAGGAGCGTCGTCGGTCGCGGTGTCGGCGGTGGCGAGAATGCCGAGCAGGGCGGGGTCCGGTGTGCGGCGTTTGTGTTCGATCAACTCGGCGAGATAGGTGGTCAGTTCGGTGGCCGCCGAGGTCGCGCGCTCTGGGTTCTCCGGCATGACCAGCGCGTTGGACCAGGTGTGGAAAGCAGCTCGGTCGGATGCGGGGATGCCCAGGAGTTCACAGATCACGGTGACCGGCAGGGGCAGCGCGTAGGCACTGACCAGGTCGACGGTCCCATGCTGCGGGAGTTCGGCGAGCAGGTCGGTGGCGAGGGCTTCGATCCGCGGACGGAGGGCGGTGATGCGCCCCGGGGTGAAGTGGCCTGCGACCAGGCGGCGGAGGCGGGTGTGCTGGGGCGGGTCGGTCTGGAGCATGTTGCGTCCGATGGCGTGTCCGCCGTCGTCACGCCAGGAGGAGGACTGCCGGATGTCATTGCGCAGGCGCGGATCGGTCAACGCGGCGCGCGCCGCGTCACGTGTGACGACCAGCCACGCTTCCCCGCTCTCGGGGACGAGGACGCGGTGCACGGGACCCTTGGCCCGTAGGGCCGTGTACACGGGGTAGGGGTCCGCGGCCACGTCGTGCCCGTCAGGGGCCAGGTCGGTGAGGGTGGGTGGCTGAGGGCGCTTTCCCATCTCCGTCACACCTTCCAGAGACGGGACACCGCGTCTGCGAGCGCCGTGGCCTGGGCATGGCCGGCGCGTGCGGCGCCGGGCCTGGGCGTGTCCGCGGCCATGTTGCGTCCCATGGCGCGGCGGGCGGTACGGTCCGGGGACACCAGCAGGATGTCGGCCCCCGCGGCCGCGAGTTCGGCCACCTGCCGCTGGGCGCTCGGGTGCGGGCCCGGCGCGGAGGTCAACGGAGCAATGGCCAGAACGCGGCGGTAGCCACGGGCGAGATGAATGTTGGCGGTGGCGCGGCTGCCGCCGTCGATCCAGCGACGCCCGGCCGCCGACGCCGGAGGCCAGACAATGGGGACGGCACAACTGGCCGCGACCGCCTCCGCGAGGGTGACCTGTCCGGCGGCATCGAACGCCTCCAGGGATCCGGTGTGCGCGTCGATCGCCGTGATCCGCAGATCGGTGTTCCCGGGCCAGGCGGTGGCGTCCCGCAGCAGAGTGGCGATGGTGTGACGGACGTCGGACTCGGCTGCTGTGCGAGCGGCAAGGGCGGCTCGTCCCAGCCGTTGCACGGACCGCTGCGAGTCAGGGGAGCCGAGTGCCGCCCAGAGAAAACGCAGAGTCTGGGTGGCGGTGACCGGCAGGTCGATGCGATCCGCTCGGGCAAGCTGCCGCTCGTACAACTCGCGAGCGGATTCGCCGCAGGCCAAACGGGCACCGAAGATCGCGCCTGCCGACGTGCCGATGACCACGTCGGCACTCAGGGGATCGATCCCCGCGTCGGCGAGACCGGCCAGCACTCCCGCCATCCAGGCCCCGCCCACGGGCCCGCCACCGCCCAACACCAGCGCCGTGCCGCCCCTGTCACCCTTGTCGCCGATCTCGCTCTTGTCGCTCATGTCGCAACCCCTCGAAACCATAAACGGGGAGCACTCCCCACTTCTCATGTCGACGTTAGCATCAGTACTGGGGAGCACTCCCCGGTATCGTGAAGGGCGATGAAGATGGCAGACAGCACGGACCGCCCGGACGGAACCGCGGACACCGGCAGCGGCAGCGGCAGCGGCAGCGGCAGCGGTAAAACTGGCGGCGGCAAGGACGGTTCGGGCGCCGGCACACCCGCCCGCCGCCGAGACGCACGGCGCAACAGGGACCTGCTGATCGAAGCCGCCCACGAGGTGTTCACCGAACTGGGCCTCAACGCGCCGCTGGACGTGATCGCCCGCCGCGCCGGCGTGGGAAACGCCACCCTGTACCGGCACTTCCCCCACCGCGCCGCACTCGTCGACGCGGTCTTCCGCGACCAGCTGACCGGCACGATGGACGCCGGCGACCGCGCCCGGGACATCGACGACGCCTGGACCGGGCTGACCGGCTACCTCCAGGCCGTCTTCACCGTCCTGGCCACCGACCGCGGGACGAACGACCTCATGACCACCCACCTCGAGGGCGTCGAGTCACTGGAGGCCGTACACGCCCACAACCACCGCACCGTGGAACTCCTCCTCGAACGCGGTCGCCACCAGGGCACCATCCGCCCCGACGTCACCACCGAGGACGTGCTCTTCGCCCTGGCCGCACTCGGCCGCGCGGTCCCCGCGCTCACCACGGCGACCACCCCCGACGCCTGGCGCCGACCCCTCGCACTCCTCTGCGACAGCCTCCGCGCCGCACCGACGTCGCCCCCGCTCCCCTCCCCCGCACTCACGCCCGAGCAACTCAACGACACGTTGCACCACTTCAACCGCTGACGGCCGAAGGCGTCCGCCACGACCGCCCGCGAAGGCGCTCCGCGTCCGCCGCCATAAGTCCCCCAGAAGCCCCAAAGGTGGCCGCGTGTCCGACGACTGCGAAAGCCATCAACTCCGCGAAGGGCACGCCGCGCCCACGCCCGACTGCGACGCCACGACGGTTCGAGCACCAGTTCCGTCCGATCACGTGAACTGGTGTGCGTACCGGGTTTGTTGGGACGTAGGTTATGCGGTGGAAACAGTTCACGCCTCGGTTGGAAGACGGACGGTAACCATGACGGACCACGCGACGACGCCCGGAGCTACGGCTCACCAGAAGATCGACACGTCGGTTCCGCACTCGGCCCGGATCTGGAACTACTGGCTGGGCGGTAAGGACAACTACCCCGTCGACGAGGAGGCGGGTGACGCGTACAGCGCACTGTTCCCCGGCATCTCCACCATCGCCCGCAGCAGCCGCGCCTTCCTCCGCCGCAACATCTCGTACCTGGTCACCCAGGCCGGCATCCGCCAGTTCCTCGACGTCGGCACCGGTTTGCCGACCGGGGACAACACCCACGAGGTCGCCCAGCGGATCGCCCCCGAGACCAAGATCGTGTACGTCGACCACGACCCGATGGTCCTCGCGCACGCCCGCGCGCTGCTCACCTCGACCCCCGAGGGTGCGACCGCCTACGTCGACGCGAACCTGGCCGACCCCGACCGCATCCTCGCGGCGGCCGCCGAGACGCTGGACTTCACCCGCCCCACGGCCCTGATCCTCAGCAACATCCTGGGCCACATGGGCGACTACGAGCAGGCGCGGACCATCGTCAAGCGGCTGATGGACGCACTGCCGTCGGGCAGCTACCTCTCCATCAACGACGGGTCGCGCGGCATCGACGCCGGCTTCGAACAGGCCCAGGACGGCTACAACAGCTCGGGCGCCGTCCCCTACTTCCTGCGCCCGGTCGACGAGATCACGGCGTTCTTCGACGGCCTCGAACTCCTGGAACCCGGCGTGGTCTCGGTGCCGTTCTGGCGCCCGGAATCCGACTCCCCGGCACCGCAGCTCATCGCCGAGCACGGCGGCCTGGCCCGCAAGCCGTGATGAGTAACTCCCCTTCCATGAAAGAGAGTTACTGACCAAGCACTTCCGGAAGCCGAGGCCGGCCGCCGTCGCCGGGGGCGGATCGGGCTACGCGTCCGGATCGTCGTTCCGCCACCACGGGCCGATTCCTAGTCTGCGCCGGCCGGAGTCCGTCAGCTCCGCATCGTCGGCGGAGGACGGCTCGGGGCCGACAGGCTGCGGGGCAGCACCTGCTCGCTCCGCGGCCGTGCGGCCTCGTGCGGCGCGCGCGGGCTCAGTGGCCTCGTCGAGGCTCGGTCCGGTGCCCAAGGGGCGGCGGGATTGGCTCACGCGGCAAAGTCTCGCAGGTCACCACGGCAGATTGCACCACGCACAGCGCCTCGTCACCTCCTTCTTCAGGCGAAGGCGCACAAGGACATCCGAGAACAGCTGCCCATGCACCGCCGGGCCGGGATGCCGGGGTGGAGGAAGAAGCGCGAGGCCGCGGCGAGCCTGAACTACACGAAGCGCGGGTTCCGGCTGAAGAACGGCCGTCTGCATCTGGCCGGGGACCTCGTCGTGACGCCTGTGTGGTCGAGGGACCTGCCCGCCGAACCCTCCTCGGTGCGCGTGTATCAGGACACGGTGGGGCACTGGTACTGCTCGTTCGTGGTCCCTGCCGATGTGCGGCCGCTGCCGGCGACCGGCCGGGTGATCGGTGTCGACTGGGGCGTGAAGGAGACCGCGACCACCACGTCCGACTCCCATGATCTCCCGCATGCCCAGCACGGGAAGAAGGCTCAGGGCAGACTGTCGCGGTATGACCGGATGATGGCCCGCCGCAAGCCGAAGAAGAGGAAGGCCGGATCGAAGGGCTACCGGCAGGCGAAGAAGTGGCGGGCGAAGACCTACGCGAAGATCGCCCGGCAGAGACAGGACACCGCCCGCAAATGGGCCAAGCGCATGGTCCGCGACCACGACGCCATCGCGGTGGAAGACTTCCGGCCCAAGTTCCTCGCGAAGTCGACAATGGCCCGCAAGGCCGCCGACGCGGCGATCGGCGCCACCAAACGGGCCCTGACCGAGATGGCCCGCAAGCACGGCCCAATCGTGCACCTGGTCCACCCGGCCCACACCACCATGGACTGCGCGCACTGCGGAGCGAGAGCCAAACACGCACTGCCACTGTCGGAACGAACATATACCTGCACCGCATGCAAAACCGTCTCCCCCAGAGACAAAAACTCCGCCCGCGTGATGCTCGTCCGGGCTGGTCTCAACCCGGCTGATGCCGACGGCGTAAGACCCCCAGGAGCGCTGCTCCCAGAGGCCGCCTGAGTCAGGAATCCCCCTCATCCATGAGGGGAGGATTCAAAACGCCCTCACGACAGCGCTGTCAAGGCGCATCAGATCCCGTACCGCGTACTCGAAGTGACGATGGTGCAGGGAGTGCAGCCGAGGCAGCGCATACCGGTGACCCTGACTGTGTACGCGCCTGACGGACCGCCCTTGCACCCACCGCAACCACCAGGTGAGGCGAGAATCTCGCAATGTGACGTGGAGTCATCCGGCCCCCGCCGAATGGCGTAGGTGCGATGGCAGGGGGATGGCAACGATTCTAAGTTGCCGTCATGGCGCGATTCGTAGGCTTTTACCCCTGTATTACCAAGTCAGTTGTCGCCTCCTTCGCCGGTGCGGCGATCGCGGTCGGCCCGGTCGGCGGCGTCGCGGCCGCGGTGCCCCGCTCCGACGATGTGAGCAGTCAGATCCAGACCGCGCCGGGGACGCCGGACGCACCGGAGGTGTCCGCCCTGTCCTGGACGGTCACCGACGTCGGCACCGGCAATCTGCTGGCCGCCAAGGCGCCGCACCTTCGCCTGGCGCCGGCCAGCACCCTCAAGACGCTGTTCGCGGTGGCTCTGTTGCCGCAGTTGCCCGCCGCCACAGAACACACGGCCGTCACCGCCGACATCAACGACGTAGCTCCCGGCAGCAGTCTCGTCGGCGTGCACGAAGGCACCAACTACACCGTCGGCGACCTGTGGCGCGGTGTCTTCCTCAGCTCCGGCAACGACGCGGTGCACACGCTCGCCAGACTGAACGGCGGAATGGATCTCACGCTCGCGCGGATGCAGGCCACCGCGAACCGGCTCGGCGCGCACGACACCTCGGTGCGCTCCGCCGACGGATACGACACTCCAGGGCAGTACTCATCCGCGTACGACCTGTCGCTGTTCGCGAAGGCCGGGTTGCAAAACCCGGACTTCCGTCGCTACTGCGGAACGAAGTCGGCCCAGTTCCCGGCCGCGGGCGGCCCCGACTCCTTCGGCATCCAGAACACCAACCGCCTCCTGGTCGGATCCCACGGCGTGGAGCCCTATCCGGGGCTGATCGGCGTGAAGAACGGATACACGTCCGAGGCCGGCAACACCCTCGTCGCCGCCGCGACCCGGCAAAACCGCACGATCCTGATCACCATCATGAATCCGCAGGACAAATCGGCAGCCAACGCCGTCTACGAAGAGAGCCGCGAACTCCTGGACTGGGGCTTCGACGCCGCTCCACAGGCCGTGGCGGCAGGGCAGCAGCGAGGGTCGGCATCGCACGCCGCGCCACGTCGCCCCGAGGCGGCCCACCACGGTGCTGTCGCCGCGCAGGCTTCCACGTCCGGGCACGCGTGGTCCGGCCTCACCCGCCATCTGGAAGCGGCCATTGCCCTTCTCGGTCTTGTCTGTGTGCCCTTCGTCCTCAAGGCTGTCCGGCGCAGGCGCAGCCGCCCCACCAAGTGACGGTCCGCGCGCGCACCGGGGCCCGGCGCCTGACAGGCGACCCTCCGCGATTCCGCGCAGAATGAGGAGGTGGGGCCACGCCCGGTGCAGCCGGGAACCGGCGCGCCCACGGTTACCGAGGGCGTACGGGCCAGGAGGTTTCATGGATCGCCCCTTCGAACCGAGCGGCGTGCCCGATACACAGAGTGATCCGGAGGCCGCCGCCCATGTCGCCCTGGCGGTCAACGGCATGGGCACCTTCTCGTGGGACGTGGACGCGGGACTGATGCACTACGACGACGGGGGCCTGGCCGTCATGGGGTTCCGGCCCGGTGAGTTCGACGGCCGCATGGCCACCCTCCGTGAGCGAATAGTGCCCAGTGAGGTGCCGGCCATCGACGATCTGGTGGACAGGGCGCTGCGGGAGCGCTCCGGATTCAGCCTCTACTTCCGTGTGCGGCACCCCGACGGGCGACTGCAATGGACACACACGCAAGGTCACATCGTCCGGGACGAGCACAACCGTCCGGTGCGGGTCATCGGGATCATCCGGGACGCGAGCCAGGAACTGCGGGCGGTGGACCAGACCGAGCTGCTGCGGCAGGCCCGGGAGGAGCGCCACCGTCCGTCCGACGTCGTCGTCCACGTCAGCGACGCCCTCGTGCCGACCGTGACCGTGGAGGACGTCGCGGAGGCCCTCACCGACTCGCGGCTGATGGAGCGGATCGGCGCCTCCAGTGTCCTCCTCGGCCTGATCGACAACGGCCGCATGGAGCTGGTGGGCTCCAACGGCGTCCACGAGGGCCTCATCCAGGACTTTCACCTGGCACGTCTGAGTGAGCCGCTGCCGCTGACGGAGGCGGCTCGCACCCGCGAGGCGGTGTTCGTGACGAACAGGCTGGACTTCATCGCCCGCTTTCCGGCGCTGACGCCGTACCTGTCACAGTTCCCGGACGCCGCGGCAGCGGTGTATCTGCCGCTGATCGCGCAGGACACCCCGATCGGTGCCGTCGGGCTCACGTACGAGGGGCGGGCCAGCTTCCCGCCGGACGAGCGGACCGTGCTGACGGCGCTCGGCAAGGTCATCGCGCAGTCGCTCCAGCGGGCGCTGCTCTACGACCAGGAGCACGAGCTCGCCGCGGGGCTTCAGACGGCGATGCTTCCCGGGATCCTGCCGCACCTGCCCGGTGTGCACCTCGCGACCCGTTACCGGCCCACGCGGGCCCGGGGCGGCATCGGTGGCGACTGGTACGACGCGCTGACGCTGCCCGACGGCCGGATCGCCGTCGTCGTCGGCGACGTGCAGGGTCACGATGTGACGGCCGCCGCCGTGATGGGGCAGTTGCGCATCGCTCTGCGCGCGTACGCCGCCGAGGGGCATCCGCCGTCCACGGCCATGGCGCGCGCGTCCGCCTTCCTCGCCGAACTCGACACCGACCGGTTCGCCACCTGTCTCATGGCCCTGGTCGATCCGCTCACGGGGATGACCTCGGTGGTGCGCGCGGGCCATCCGGAGCCCGTGCTGCGCAGCCCGGACGGAAACTGTGCCTGGCTCGACACCCCCGGTGGCCTCCCCCTCGGTCTCAACACGCCGGGTGGCCAGCCCGCGTACCCGGTATTCGAGACCATGGTGGAACCCGGCTCGACTCTGGTGCTGTGCACGGACGGGCTCATCGAGTCGCGCGCCGAGGACATCGACCAGGGGCGTGAGCGGCTCCTCGACGCGATGCGCGCCGGGCCGGGACCGCCCGACGCCCTCGCCGACCATCTGCTGGACACCATGGCCACCTACACCGGCGAGGAGGACGACGTGGCTCTCCTAGTGCTGCAACGGTCCCGGGGGAAGGCGACCCCGGCACCGCGCATGGAGGCCGTCATCTCCCCCAGCGATCCCGACGCCCTGCGCAACGCGCGGATCGCGTTGCGCAGGGCGCTGCACAGCTGGTCGCTGGAGGCCCTCAGCGACACGGCGGAACTCCTCGCCTGCGAACTCGCCACCAACGCCCTGGTGCACACCGACGGCAGCGCCACGCTGACGGCCAGACCGGTACGGCACAGTGGCCGGGGCCTGCGTCTGGCCGTCAGCGACACGTCGACGGCGTCGCCCCGGCGCCGGGCCGCCCCGGAAAGGGCCACCTCCGGCCGCGGCATGATGCTCGTCGAGGAGCTCGCCACCGCCTGGGGCATCGAACCCCGCGGCAACGGCAAGACAGTGTGGTGCGAGCTGTCCCTCGACCTGGTCTAGCCACGGACCTTACGAGCTTTCTCCCATGCTCAACTCCGGTGTGGGGCGGCTGAATCCACGGGTGAGCCAGAGCAGGTGGGCACCTCCCACGGCGAGCCGGCACAGTCCGTTGGCGTGGACGCGGGTCTACGCGCATCTGCCCGCCGATGAGTACCCGGCCACCCGGGCCCACATCGACCAGCTCAGGTCCGTCAGTCAGAAGGCCCTCTACGACACTGCGGTGGAAGCGGTCGTCGCCGCGATCGAGCGGGCCGCCGACGGCAGTTGACGCAACGCCCAAGGCCCTGCGTCAAGTACCGCTGGCGCGCAGCGTGATGTACGGCTCGAAGGCATCCAGCAGCAGCTCGCGCATCCGTGCCGCGTCCATGTCGCCCGTCCCCGCGAGGACCTGGATGGCCATGCCGTCGACCATGCTGGTGAAGCGGCTGGCCATGGCTTCCGCGTCCGCGCCCTGCGCCATCCCCTCCCGCTGGCAGGTCCGCAGCAGGTCGAGGACGATCTCGCGCCAGCGGACGTGGACGCCCTTCTGGCCTTCCCTGAGGGTCGGGTCAAGGATGGCCTCGTTCCACGACTGCACCCACACCGACCACTCGTCGGCGTCCTCGTCGGTCGTCGTCAGCTGCACCTCGATCAGCCGGCGCAGCTTCTCGACGGTGGTGTCGGCCGTCCTGAACTCCTCTTCGAGGCGCGTGTGGAAGCGGTCGGCGTAGAAGACCAGGGCGGCCCGCAGCGCGTCGTCCTTCGTGGGGAAGTGGTAGTGGACGGTGCCGGTGCTGGTCCCGCACGCGCGGGCGATGTCGGCGACCCGTACCTTGTGGAACCCGCGGCGGGCGATGAGGCGGGCGGTGGCTTCCAGAATCTGGGCGCGCCGGAGGTCGGCGTCCACGGCGTCGGCGCGGCGGCGGGCCGGCTGCCCGCCACCCGCTCCCCCGGGCGCAACGGGTGGCCTTCCCGCGCCGGTCCGCAGATACCGCTGCGACACCTTGCCGACCTGCGCGATCGCTGCGACCTCGTGGTCCTGGAGACGGCGGTTGCCGCGCAGGGCCTTGGACAGCGCGGTGGGATCCATGCCCACGCGGTCGGCGAACTCCCGCTGGCTGATGGGCGCCGAAAGCACCACGAGCCGCGCCCGGTCCGCCAGGGTCGCGGTGTCGCCCGCGATGTCCTCCGGCCCGCCTTGGATCGACGTCATTGCGCTGGGTCCGTTCAGCCTTCCGCTTGCGATGAGAGTGCCGACACGACCTCGTCGGCCGCTCGCAGGCCCGACGAAATGGCACCGTCGATGTAGCCGTTCCACACACTAGCCGTCTCGGTTCCGGCCCAGTGCACGGTCCCGGTGGGTTCCCGCCAGCCGCGACGGCCGTATCCCGTCCAGCCGCCAGGAGTTACGTACGCCTCGTAGCCGCCCCGCGCGAAGGTGTCCCGCGACCAGATCTTCTCCGTGTAGTCGAGCGGACGTGCCGCGCGCTCCCCGACGACGGTGGTGAAGCTCTTGAGTACGGCCGCGCGGCGGCGGGCGTCGTCGAGGTCGCTCCACTCGGTGACGCGGTCGCCGTACACGAAGCCGACGAGCACGCCCCGGGAGGCGTCGTCCGGCGAATTGTCGAACACGACGCCGACCGGCCCGTCGTCGTAGAGCGTGGCGACGCCCGAGAGTCCGGCGGCCCGCCAGAACGGGGCGTCGTACACCGCGTGGACCTTGGCGACGCGTCCCATCGGGCTGTGGGACAGCCAGCCGTCCCTGCTGGCGGGGAGCTCCGGGGTGAAGCGGATGGTGCGGACCGCCTGGGGCGGCAGCGCGACGATCGTCCTGCGGGCCTCGAACACGGTTGACGCGGTCCGGACCCGCACGCCGTCCTCGTCGTACTCGATCGACTGCACCTGCTCGCCGAGTCGGACGCGCCCGCCGAGCAGGTCGGCGACGGCGCGGGCCGGACCCGCCGCACCGGTGACGAAGCGGCTGTCCTGGGCGCAGTCCCGCGTCTCCATGAGCTGCTCGTACCCGCCGGCGGCTGCGATGTAGAACAGTACGTGGAACAGGGAGATCTCGTACGGCTCCGCGCACCACAGACCCTGCACGGCAAGTGCCAGGCGGCGCCGGGCGTCCGGGTCGGCGGTCTGCGCACGGAAGAACGACTCGGCCGTCTGGGCGTCCCACTCCGCGAATCGGGGTGTGCGCCAGGGCTGTTGGGTGTCCACGGTCCGGGCGAGCTCGTCGAGGACTTCGCTGACGCGGGTGTACTCCGCGATGCCGGGACCGTCGGCCGGTGCAGCGCCGAGGTAGGGGACGGTGCCGCCGTCGTGCCACACCTCGACGTGCTTGCCCGTCTCCCAGGTCGGGAAGGTGGCGCAGCCGAAGCGGTCCGCGAGGGCCAGCAGATGTGTCTGGGTCGGGCCGACCCACTGGCCGCCGTGATCGAGCGTCACGCCATCGGCCCGGATCTCGGTGAGCACGCGGCCGCCCACCCGGTCGGCGGCCTCGACGAGCGTGAAGTCGACGCCCGCGTCGTGGAGTCGAAGAGCTGCGGCCAGTCCCGCGTAGCCGCCACCCACGACGACCACCTCGGATTCGACCAGGTCCATTTCGGTCTGTTCCCACATGGCCGCAGAGCATGTCGCAAGACTGATCTGTCAGTCAATCGTTGCGATGAATCCATCCGGAAACCTTGACACGCCCTCCCCCGCCAGCATCATTGACCCACGCATCAATCTTGCGATTCGCCGCCCACCCCGGACAGGGGGTTCGCCCATGGCAACGTCACCTGACACCACTTCGGAAGCCGCACCCGACAGCTCGCAGGAAAAGGGCCTGCGCACCGGTGCCCTCGGCATGACCACGAGTTTGATCCTCTCGGTGGCGTCCGCCGCCCCCGCCTACAGCCTCGCCGCGACTCTCGCGTTCATCGTCGCCTTCGTCGGATTCCAGGCGCCGTCGATCGTCGTGCTCGCGTTCGTCCCGATCCTGTTCGTCTCCTTCGGCTACGCCGCCCTCAACCGCCAGGAGCCCGACTGCGGAACCATCTTCACCTGGGCCACGCGTGTCCTCGGCCCGCGCGTCGGCTTCATGGGCGGCTGGGCCATCATCACCTCGTTCACCCTGGTGATGGCCAGTCTGGCCCAGGTCGCCGGCCAGTACGTGTTCATCCTCTTCGGTGCGAAAGGCATCGGGTCCGACCCGTCCAGCCCCTGGGTCCTCCTGGTGGGACTCGGCTGGATCGCCCTGATGACGGCCGTCTGCTACCGCGGCATCGAGGTGGCCGCCGCCGTCCAACGCGCCCTGCTCTTCCTCGAGTTCGCCATGCTCGCTGTCTTCTCGGTGGTCGCCCTCGTACGTGTCTACACCGGGAACGCCGGTGCCGGCGCACGGCATCCGCACTGGTCATGGCTCAACCCGTTCGAGATCTCCTCACCCAGCGCATTCGTCAGCGGCCTCGTCCTGATGCTGTTCATCTACTGGGGCTGGGAGACCGCGCTCACCGTCAACGAAGAGACCACCGACCGGCACCGGACACCCGGCGTCGCCGCCGTCTCCTCCACGGTCATGCTGCTCGTGCTCTACCTCGTCGCGACCGTGGCGACCCTGGCCTTCGCCGGCATCGGCACGACCGGCGCGGGGCTCGGCAACCCCGACAACTTCGGTGACGTCTTCTCCGCCATCGGCAAGGCCGTCTTCGGCGACAGCGGCCTCGGCTCCTTCCTGTGGCATCTGCTCGTCCTGATGGTGCTGTCCTCCGCCGCCGCGTCCACCGAGACGACCGTGCTCTCCCTGGGGCGCACGCTCCTGGCCATGGGCGGCCGCGGAGCCGCGCCGCGCATGTTCGCGAAGGTCCACCCGCGCTACTCGATCCCGCAGTTCAGCACCATCGCCACCGGAGTCGCGGGAGCGGTCTGCTACGTCGTCATGAACTTCCTGAGCCACGGCCAGGTCATCGGCGACGCCGTCTCCTCCTGCGGGCTCATGATCGCGTTCTACTACGGCCTCACGGGCCTCACCTCGGCCTGGGCGCACCGCACCGAGTGGCGACGCAGTGCCGCCGACTTCTGGCTGCGCCTCACCCTGCCCGCGATCGGCGGCCTGACCCTCGTCGCGGCCGGGCTGTGGAGCCTGAAGAACGACTGGGACCCGGTGAACAGCTACACGTCCTGGACCCTCCCCTTCGCACCCCACTGGAGGATCGGCGGAGTCTTCGTCATCGGGGTCGGAACGCTCTTCCTCGGCTACCTGCTGATGCTGGCGTACGGGCGCATCGCACCACGGTTCTTCACCGGCACGCCCCAGGAGACCGCGGCCGTCGCCGAGCACCGGCTCCCGCACGAGCGCATCCCCCGATGAATGTCACAGCCCCTCAGTAACCCTCCCACCACGGAGTTCGCCATGCCCTACCCCGTACGTGACGCGCTCGGACTCTCCGCCGAGCAGCACGACTTCATCCGGCTCGCCCGCGATTTCGCCGCCGCCGAGATCCGTCCCCGCGCCCGCGCCGTCGACGACGCCCAGACCGAGTCGCCGCTGGACCTGTGGGACAAGGCCGCCAGGACGGGCCTGGCCGCTTTCATGATCCCCGCGGAGTTCGGCGGCGGCGGAGTGACCGACATGGTCACGCAAGTGCTCGTGCAGCAGGAGCTGTGCCACGGCGACATCGGCATCGGGAACCTGCTGACCTCCAGCGGCTTCTTCGCCGATCCCGTCCTCGAACTCGGCACGCAGGCGCAGAAGGAGCGGTGGCTGCGGCCGCTCACCACCGACACACCCCCGTTGACCGCGCTCGCCGTCACCGAACCCGACCACGGCTCGGACGCCGCCGGCATCCGCACCCGCGCCGTGCGCGACGGAGATCACTACGTGCTCAGCGGCCAGAAGGCGTGGATCTCCAACGCCCCTTACGCACAGCGGTTCGTCGTGTTCGCCACGGTCGACCCGTCGCTCCGCTCGCGCGGCGTGACTGCGTTCGTCATCGACCGGGACACGCCCGGACTGACCGTGGGCAAGCCGATGCGCAAGATGGGGCAGCGCGCCATCGTCAACGCCGAGGTGTTCCTCGACAACGTGCGCGTCCCCGCCGCAGACCGGCTCGGCGCCGAGGGCCAGGGCTTCTCCGGGCTGATGCGCACCTTCGACGCCTCCCGGATCCTGATCGGCGCGTCCTGCGCGGGCCTGTGCCGGGCCGCTCTCGACCTGGCCGTGGAGTACGCCCAGGAGCGCGTGCAGTTCGGCGTGCCCATCATCGAGCACCAGGCGGTCGCGTTCCGGCTCGCCGACATGGCAACCCGCGCCGACACCGCCCATCTGGTGACGATGCGCGCGGCACGCCTCTTCGACCAGGGCGAGAAGGTCACCGCCGAGTCGGCGATGGCGAAGCTGACCGGCTCGGAGAACGCCATGTTCAACACGTGGGCCGCCGTGCAGACGCTGGGCGGCTGGGGCTACTCGCAGGAGTTCCTCGCCGAGAAGTGGATGCGTGACGCGAAACTGGAGGAGATCGAGGAAGGCACCTCCGACATCCAGCGGCTGGTCATCTCCAGGGCGCTCGCGAAGTCATGACGACCCTCGACGTCTTCCGCGTGCCGGAGTCGGTCGCCGTCGTCGGCGCCACCGACAACCCGGCCAAGTGGGGCCACTGGCTCGCCCGCGGCGCCGTCGCGGGCGCGCACCGGCGCCGCGTGCACCTGGTCAACACGCGTGGCGGCCAGGTCCTCGGCCGCCCCACCCTCCCGGGCCTCGACGCGCTGCCCGAGGTTCCCGATCTGGTCGCCTTCGCCGTCCCTGCCTCCGCTCTCGCCGACGGTGTCTCCCGAGCTGTCGCGCTCGGCGTGCCCGGCCTGCTCGCGATCACCGCGGGCATCGAGGACGAGGCCGCGATCGGTGACGTGATCGCGGCGAGCGGGACCCGGCTGCTCGGTCCGAACTGCCTCGGCCTCTACGACGCGTCGAGCGAACTGGAGCTGGCCTGGGGCCGGTTCACGCCCGGCAGCCTCGCGATCGTGTCGCAGAGCGGACAGCTGGGCCTGGAGATCGCGGGGATGGCCGCGAGCGCCGGCATCGGTGTGTCCAGGTTCGTGTCCGTCGGCAGCCAGCTCGACGTGTGCGCCGCCGAACTGCTCGCCGACCTGGCCCACCACGAAGCCACCCGCATCGTCGCCGTCTATCTGGAGAACTTCGGCGACGGCGAGCGGCTACTGGACGCCCTGGACCGCCTGCGTGAGGCGGGCAAGCCGGTGCTCCTGCTGACGGTCGGCGCCAGCAGGGCCGCACAGCAGGCGGCCCGCTCGCACACCGGATCCATGACTTCGGGCATCGACGTCGTGGACGCCGCCTGCCGCACGGTCGGCGCCGTGCGCGTCGACACACCGGCCCAACTCGTCGACACGGCGCAGCTGTTGAGCCGATGCGCGCCGGTGCGGGGGCGTCGGGTCGCGATCGTGGCCGACAGTGGCGGACAGGGGGCCGTCGCCGCGGATACCGCGTCACGGCTCGGCCTGACCGTCGCCGAGTTTCCCCCGGCCCTCCAGGAGCGCCTCACGGACCGGCTGCCGCCCCACGCCGCGGTCGCGAACCCTGTCGACCTCGCCGGCGCGGGTGAGGAGGACATCTCCACGTACGCGTCGACACCGGCGGTCCTCGCCGACAGCTCGGTCACCGACGTCGTCGTGCTCAGTGGGTACTTCGGCAGCTACGGTCGCGACATCCCCGAACATCAGGCGGCAGAGTCGCAGGTCGCGCGGGCCATCGGCTCCCTGGCCGCCGAGCGGGCGATTCCGGTCGTGGTCCACTCGATGGCCGAACACACCGAAACGGTAAGGGAGTTGCACGCGGCAGGGGTGCCGACCTTCGCCGACGTCGAGGCGGCGCTGCGGGCGGTGGCTACGGCGCACCGCGTCACTCAGGCACCCCGTCCGCGCGTAGGCCGTGGGCTCGCGCATGAGTGTCAAGTGCCTCCAGGCAGTGGGTACCTGGCCGCCCGACGGCTGCTGGCCGATGCGGGAGTCCCGTTCCCGCCCGCGGTCGGTATTGCGCCGGGAGCGCCGGATCCCGGCGGCGCGATGCGGTCCCTCTCGGCACCGGTCGTACTCAAAGCCGACTGGCTGGAGCACAAGACGGAGCACGGCGGCGTCGCGACCGGGCTGGGCGATACCGCCGCGCTCGACGCCGCGTACGACGACATGGTGGCGCGGCTCGGGTCCCACGGGTACGTGGTCGAGGAGATGGACCGGCGCACCGACGTGGTCGAAGTGATCGTCGCCGCGCGGCGCGACCCGTCGTTCGGTCCGGTCGTCGTGGTCGGCGCCGGCGGCGTCCAGGCCGAGCTCACCCAGGACCTCGCCCTTGAACTCGCCCCCTGCTCCCACGACACCGCGCGCGAGATGATCCGCCGGCTCCGGTCCTGGCCACTGCTGGCCGGCTGGCGCGGCAGACGGCCGGTCGATGTCGACGCGCTGGCGGCGGTCGTCGTCGCCGTCTCCGAGCTGATCGCCGACCGTGGCGACATCGGCGAGATCGAGCTCAACCCGGTCCGCGTCTCACCGGAAGGAGCCCTCGCGGTCGACGCCCTCGTCGTAGCGGCACCGACGCCCGACAACCCTTCCACTGCCTGACCGCGTCCGGCCGGCAACCACCGGCCGGAACCCGGTGTTCACAAACTCGACCATGTAGAGGTCTAGCCACAGACCATTAAATGTCGGCACTCTTGCGCCCGTTGTGTCAGGACGTACGCGTGAGACAAGGGTGAACCGATGACACCGATCAGCCGCAGAGGTTTTGTCGCGCTGGGCGCCGGGATCGCGGCCGGCGCCGCGCTGCCCGCCACCAGAGCGGGCGCAGCCACCACGGGCACCGTCAAGGACGTCAAGCACGTGGTGATCCTCATGCAGGAGAACCGCAGTTTCGACCACTACTTCGGCCGCCTCAAGGGCGTCCGCGGGTTCGGCGACCGCAGCGGCATCACGCTCTCCGGCGGGCAGCCCGTCTTCAACCAGCCGAACGGGCTGGGCCGCCAGTACCCGTGGAAACTCAGCTCCACCCCGGCCGCGGGCGGCGTGGACGGCGAGACACTCGCCCAGTGCAACGGCGACCTGCCGCACAGCTGGTCCTCCCAGCACTCCGCGTGGAACAAGGGCCGGCTCGACCACTGGGTCGCCGGTGTCGGCAACGTGCGCAGCCTCGGCTACCTGGACCGCAGCGACATACCGTTCCACTACGCGCTGGCCGACAACTACACCGTCTGCGACGCCTACTTCAGCTCCACCCTCAGCGCCACCGGGCCCAACCGCACCTACCTGTGGAGCGGCAAGGTCGACGGCTCCAGCTACGACGGCGGTGACGAGTCGGGGCTGACCTGGGAGACGTACGCCGAGGCGCTCCAGCGGGCTGGTGTCAGCTGGAAGGTCTACCAGAATGCCAATGACAACTACGGCGACAACGGTCTCGCCTACTTCTCGAAGATCGCCGGCGCCGAGCCCGGTGACCCACTGCACGACCGCGGCATGGCCTCCGTCCCCGCGGTGACCGGTTCCACGCCCGACGACATCGCCGCCGCGATCAAGGCGGACGCGCTGGCCGGCAAGCTCCCCCAGGTCTCCTGGGTCGTCGCCAACCAGGCGTTCTCCGAGCACCCCTACGCCCCGCCCGGCGACGGAGCCCACTTCGTGGACCTCGTCCACCGCGCCCTGGCGGCATCCCCCGAGGTGTTCGACTCGACCGTCCTCTTCCTCAACTACGACGAGAACGACGGCTTCTTCGACCACGTACCCCCGCCGTCACCTCCCGCCGGTACGGCCGGCGAGTTCCTCGACGGAACCGCGTTCGGCCTCGGCTTCCGTGTCCCGATGGTCGTCATGTCCCCCTGGACCAGGGGTGGTTGGGTCTCCTCGGAGGTCTTCGACCACACGTCCGTCCTGCGGTTCATGGAGACCTGGACGACCGCCCTCGGCACCCCGGCGACCTGCCCCAACATCAGCGCGTGGCGCCGCAAGGTCACCGGCGACCTCACCGGCGTGTTCGACTTCGCCCGGCCCGTGTACGGAATGCCGTCCGGCCTGCCCGCCACCAAGGTCATCGGGTACGACACCTGCGGCCCGCTGCCCAACCCCGCGCCGCAGACGAACGCCCTGCCCGGCCAGGAGCCCGGCACCCGTCCCGCGCGCGCCCTGCCGTACCAGCCGAACGGCAACCTCGACCACTTCGAGATCGGCGCCGCCGGCAAGATCCTCGCCTGGTTCTCCATGGCGAACCAGGGCTCCCCGGCACGCAGCGCCGCCCACCTCTCCATCCACCCGAACGCCTACCGCGACACGACGCCGTGGCAGTACACGGTCGACGCGGGCGGCACGGCCACGGACTTCTTCAACATCGGCGCGGGCTCCGGGGCGGGCGCGTACGACATCACGATGGCAGGGCCGAACCGCTTCCTGCGCCGCTTCACGGGCGACGCCACGAAGGCGGGCAAGGCGATCGAGGTAGCCGCCCGGTACGCCGTGGAGTCCGGCACCGGCAAGCCGGCCATCTGGTTCAAGATGACCAACTCGGGCTCTGCGTCAGCCCAGTTCACCATCACGTCGAACAACTACCGTTCGGACGGCCCGTGGAACTACACGGTCCCCGCCGGCGGCTCGACGGAGGACTTCTTCAACGCCGTGGCGAACCAGAACGGCTGGTACGACTTCACGATCACGTCCAGCACGGACACGACGTGGTCCCGCCGCTACACAGGCCACATAGAGACCGGCGCGGCGTCCGTCAGCGGCTGAATCCCCCGGCCGCGCCCGTGGCGAGCGACCCGGCCGGTCAGCGGTCGGTCGGCCTGGAGCACCCAGCCCGGCCGACCCGGCACCGGCCCCTTCGCCGGCCGACCGGTCGCCGACTGAAAGTCAACGACAACCTGGGCATCGCCCTCGGCCTCGACCTGCTCACCGGCGCCAACGCGGCCCAGGGCAACGGCGTCGAAGCCGCCCGCACCTCCGGCACCGGCCACACCTACTGACGCATGCTCGGCCACCCGAACCGCGGCACCCCGGAACTCTCCGAGATCCGCGACCAGTGGGAGCAGCAGGCCCGCAAGGCGGCCGGTGACAACGCGTACGACGCGGCGTACCACCGCGCCCTGACGGACGACGCCGAACACGGCCTCGCGCACGCGCTCCAGGGGCACGCCGGTCCCTGACCCCGCCTCACGAGACACGGCTCGTCTCTCCCCTCGGACCGTAGGACCATTTGTGTACCCCGGCCCGCCGACACGTCCACAGGCTCGAACGGTGGCACGCTCCGCCATACGCTCACGCAGTGTTCAACATGCCCGCTCTGATCAAACGCCTGGTGATCGGCCGCGCCATGCGCAGCGAGGAGCTGGGCGAGACACTGCTGCCCAAGCGCCTCGCCCTGCCGATCTTCGCCTCCGACCCGCTCTCGTCGGTGGCCTACGCGACCCAGGAGATCCTGCTCGTCCTCACCCTGGGCGGACTCGCCTACCTGCACTTCACGCCGTGGATCGCCGCGGCCGTGGTGGCGCTGATGGCGGTGGTCGTTCTCTCGTACCGGCAGGTCGTGTACGCGTATCCGAGCGGCGGCGGCTCCTACGAGGTCGCGTCCACCAACCTGGGGTCCTCGGCCGGTCTTGTCGTCGCCGCCTCGCTGCTGGTCGACTACGTGATGACGGTGGCGGTTTCCGTCGCCTCCGGCGTCGACAACATCATCTCGGCGCTCCCGGCGCTGAACGACTACCGCGTCCTACTGGCCGTCGGTTTCGTCGCCCTCCTCACCGCGATCAATCTGCGGGGCGTACGCGAGTCGGGCAAAACCTTCGCCGCACCTACATACCTCTTCATCGGCGGCGTACTGATCATGGTGATCACCGGCCTGATCCGGTACGCCCTGGGGGACGCGCCGGTCTCCGAGACCGCCGCGTACGGCATCACGCCCCAGAAGTCCGACACACATCTCGCGGGCCTGGCCCTGGTGATGCTCGTGCTGCGCGCCTTCTCCTCGGGATGTACGGCGCTGACCGGCGTGGAGGCGATCTCCAACGGCGTACCGGCCTTCCGCAAGCCCAAGCCCAAGAACGCCGCAGCGACTTTGGTGGCCATGGGCGTCATCGCCGTCGTCATGTTCGTCGGTGTGACCACGCTCGCGCTGATCACCAAGGTGCACATCACGGACGACGCGTGCCGGCTGACGGGACTCGACGGGAACTGCGCAAGCTATACGCAGCGCACGGTCATCGCACAGGTGGCGGCCGCCGTGTTCGGCGGTGAGCACAGCGTCGGGTTCTTCTTCATCCAGGCCGCCACGGCACTGGTCCTGATCCTGGCCGCGAACACCGCTTTCAACGGATTCCCGATGCTGGCCTCGATCCTCGCCAAGGACCGTTTCCTGCCGCACCAGTTGCACAACCGGGGCGACCGGCTGGCGTTCTCCAACGGCATCCTCGCGCTGGCCGTCGTCGCCGCCGCGCTGCTCTGGGGCTTCAAGGCCAACGTCACCAGCCTCATCCACCTCTACATCCTGGGTGTGTTCACCTCGTTCACCCTGTCCCAGCTGGGCATGGTGCGGCACTGGAACCAGGAGCTGGCGACCGAGCACGATCCCGTGGTCCGCCGGCGCCACCACTCCGCCCGCGCCATCAACACCCTCGGCGCGTGCGTCACCGGCCTCGTCCTGCTGATCGTGCTCGTCACCAAGTTCACCGAGGGCGCCTGGCTGGCCGTTCTCGCGGCTACGGTGCTGTGGCTGATGATGCGCGGCATCCGCCGCCACTACGACACGACGTCCGCCGAGCTGGCCGTCGAGGACCCGCACGCCGAACTCGTTTCCCCCTCAAGGGTCTTGGCGATCGTCCTGGTCTCCAGGCTTCACAAGCCCACGATGCGCGCCCTGGCCTACGCGCGAGCCTCCCACCCCGACCGACTGGAAGCGCTGACCGTGTCGGTCGACCGCGACGAGGTCGCCACCCTGCGCGAGAGCTGGGACGAATACGGTATCGACGTGCCGCTGAAGGTCATCGACTCCCCGTACCGCGAGGTGACGCGACCCGTCGTCGAGTACGTGCGCGCCATCCGCCGGGACAGCCCCCGCGACATCGTCGCCGTCTTCATCCCGGAGTACGTGGTCGGTCGCTGGTGGGAGAACCTGCTCCACAACCAGTCGGCGCTCTGGCTCAAAAGCCGTCTTCTGTTCACGCCCGGAGTGATGGTGACAAGCGTTCCCTGGCAGCTCACCTCGTCCGCGCACGCCAACCACCCAGCCCGTCGGGCGCCCGGTTCCGTGCGCCGGGGCGAACCTCAGCGCCCGCCGGCCGGTGCGGGCCGGTCGCGCGGCACCAGGCACGACTGACGAACCGGGTACGACATCGATTCGGGTGCCGCACGGCCCAGGGACGGCATCCCGCCAAATCTGGCGCAAATGAGCGCTGGGTCGGCACGAATGAGCAGGTATGCAGGAGTCATGTACCTTCTGCCGATGAAATTTGGACCACTCAACGCAAACATCGAAGTCCTGGCAGTGGCCCTCATCCTCTTCGCCGTCGTCTTCCTCTGGTTCAAGCGCCTCCTGCCCCGCATCAACCAGGTGCTGGCCGAGCGCGCCGACCGCACCGAAGGCGCCCTGGAGCGCGCCGAGGCGATCCGGGCGAAGGCCTCCGCCGAACACGCCGGCGCCCAGGCGCTGCTCGCCGAGGCCCGTCGCGACGCCGCCAGGGTCACGCAGGCGGCGCGCGAGGAAGGCGCTGCGCTGATAGCCGCCGCCCGCGAGGACGGACTGCGCGAACGCGAGGCGCTCCTCACCGACGGCCAGGCCCTGATCGAGGCCGAACGGGCCGCGGCGGAGGCCGAACTGCGCCTCACCGTCCCCGAACTGGCCGCCGAACTGGCGAGCCGCATCATCGGGGAGCCCGTCCCGGCGGCAGCGCCCACGAATCCCTGAAACGCGCTCGTCGCATCGGCGCCGCACGGAGCCACAACGCACCAGGGCCCGGATCCATTGGATCCGGGCCCTGGTCGGCAGTAGCGGGGACAGGATTTGAACCTGCGACCTCTGGGTTATGAGCCCAGCGAGCTACCGAGCTGCTCCACCCCGCGTCGGTAGACACCACCGTACGCCATCGGAGCAGCTACTCCTGACCACCTCCTGCCAGGACGGCAGGCAATGCTGTCGCCAGGGGCTACGCGCCGCTCGCCTTGAGCATGTCCTCACGCTCTACGATCTTCACGCGCTCGCGGCCCTCCGGCTCGCCCAGCGCCTTCTCCGCGGCGTCCAGCCGGTACCAGCCGTCCCACGTCGTGTAGCGCACGTTCCGCTCGTCGAGGAACGCGTCCACGGCCTCCGGGTCGGGCGAGGAGGGCGTGCTCAGACGGCCGTTCTCGCGGTCGTCCAGGAGGCTGGCGACCGTCTCGTTGGCGTCGCCCTTGGTGTGACCGATCAGACCCACGGGACCGCGCCGGATCCAGCCGGTGACGTAGGTCGACTGCAGGTGCTCGCCGGACTCCTCCATCACCCGGCCGCCCTTGTCCGGAACGGTGCCCGACGCCAAGTCCCAAGGCAGCTTGGGGAGTTCGTCGGACAGGTAACCCACGGCGCGGTAGACGCCCTTGACATCCCAGTCCTTGAACTCGCCGGTTCCCTTGACGTTGCCGGTGCCGTCGAGGGCGGTCCGCTCGGTGCGCAGGCCGGTCACTTCGCCGTTCTCGCCGAGGATCTCGGTCGGGGACTCGAAGAAGTGCAGGAACAGCTTGTGCGGCCGGGTGCCGACGTCGCGGATGGCCCAGTTCTCGAGCGTCTTGGCGACCATGTCGGCCTGCTTGTTGCCGCGCCGGGTCGCGATCGAACCGTCGTCGTAGTCGATGTCCTCGGGGTCGACGATGACCTCGATGTTCGGGGAGTGGTCGAGCTCCCGCAGCTCCATCGGGCTGAACTTCGCCTGCGCCGGACCGCGGCGCCCGAAGACGTGGACCTCCAGAGCCTTGTTCGCCCTGAGGCCGTCGTAGACGTTCGACGGGATCTCGGTCGGCAGCAGCTCGTCCGCGGTCTTGGCCAGGATGCGGGCCACGTCGAGCGCGACATTGCCCACGCCCAGGACCGCGACCTTCTCCGCTTCGAGCGGCCAGGTCCGCGGCACATCGGGGTGACCGTCGTACCAGGAGACGAAGTCGGCAGCGCCGTACGAGCCGGCGAGGTCGATGCCCGGTATGTCGAGCGCGCGGTCGGCCGTCGCGCCCGTGGAGAAGATCACGGCGTCGTAGAACGAGCGCAGGTCGTCCAGGCTGATGTCGCCCGGGTAGTCGACATTGCCGAAGAGACGGATCTGCGGCTTGTCGAGGACCTGGTGCAGGGCCGTGATGATGCCCTTGATCCGCGGATGGTCCGGCGCGACGCCGTACCGGATCAGGCCGAACGGCGCCGGCATCCGCTCGAAGAGGTCGATGGACACACCAGGGTCTTCGGCCACCGCGGATTTCAGCAGCGCGTCAGCGGCGTAGATTCCGGCAGGGCCGGCTCCCACAACGGCTACCCGCAGAGGGCGAGGCATGATCAGGTTCCCTTCGTGGCATGGGCACTCAACGGGAATCCTAAACTAAGGCAAACCTTAGTTAGTAGTCGGGCTGGGTCTATGACCCCATAAGGTCGCCTTATGGGGTCCTGCGGGTGGCCCTTATGGGTCGCCCACCGGCCAAGGCGCCGACGGGACACGCGGCGAACCCGGCAGCGACTCCTTGTACGCCACGAAGGAAGAGGCCGCGGCTCACGCGGGCGACGCTGTATCAGGCTGGGCGCTCTCCTCCCGCACCGTGGAGCGGTTCACCTGACATAGGTGGCTCCGGGAGTGCCCACAGGCATCCCGAAAGGCCATGAGCCTATGCGACAGTTCCCCCTCGACACTTCCCGTGGCTCGACGACGCGGACTGGTTCGTGACGGCCACGGCAGGCTTCTTGGGGTAGATGGAGAGGCGCGTGCGGGGCGTCCGTGGTCCTGCGGCCTACGGGCGAGCGACGCGAACGCACCCCTCCGTAGGTCAGTGGTCGGAGTAGCTGAAGTCGCCCACGGTCCAGGCGCTCACGTCCTGGATCGCGACGCGGTACATGCCGCCCGTCTCGGGGATGCCGACGGCACCCTGAAGGATCCGGGCCACATGGAAGTGCAGATGGGTGGGTGCGAGGCCGTCATCGGTCTCGCCCTGCTTCCGTTCATCGGGCTTCTCGTGGGCGGTGAAGATCTCCGAGAAGGAGCCGAGGTGGTCCGAGTCCGTCAGGACCTCCGAGACGCGCCGCCTCCACACGGCCTCGGGGGCGAGGCGTCCGGTGATCACAGCACCGCTGGTCACCACAGTCAGGGACATCTGATTGCTCTGCTCGGACTCCACCATGCCGGCGATGTCGACGAGCAGTTCGTCAGGGTTCGACATGAGAGCGGATTCTAACGGCAGACGCCTCCCTGGAAGGCCCCGACGCCCCAACTTCCCCAGGGGTACGGCTTAAGCGGTTGGCGCACCTGCACCGCGTCACGCGCTCCGACTCACCGGCGCAACCTCACGGCCGAGGCCACGGCCGGCCGCCCAGTCGCTCGATGTCCATGTTGAAGCGCCTCAGGTAGGTGGTGAAGGCCGCGATGTCCTCGTCCGCCCAGTCGGTCATGACGCGGTCCAGGCTGCCCACGATGTGATCGCGTTCCTCGTCGAGGACGCGCGCACCCTTGTCCGTGATGCGGAACTTGCGGGCCATGCCGCCCTCGGGATCAGGGATGCGCTCCACCAGTCCGGCGCGCATCGCGGCGGCGGTCTGCCGGTTCAGGGTGGAGGCGTCGAGCCCGAACGCGTCGCTGAGCTCCCCGATGGACATGGGTCCCTGCACGCGAATGCGGCTCAGCAGGATGTAGGCGCTGCGCTCAAGGGTGCCGCTCTCGGGGCGCCCGCCTTTGTGGTGCACGAGTCCGTGCCGGCTGAGCAGCATCTGCTCGTACTCGAGCTCGTACGTGGGCCTGGCCATGCGTCTGCTGCCTCCTGCTGTCGCTCCGCGGCGTCGCACCGCGCGTTCGTGCACACCCCCGGGCCAATCGTCGCACAGCCAAATGCAGCCACCACACAATGTGCTCCATGCATTCGATGTGTACGATGCACATTGACCCTCCGGGTATTCCGACGGACATACCGACCCGGCATCCGACCGACCTCACCGTCGGCGCCCCGCAGAGACTCACACCCCGCAGACACCCGAATCCCGCAGACACGCAAGGAGCCCCTTGATGGACGCCCCCCAGCCGACGGCACGCGCCGGCGGCGTGGTCGCCACTCTGGCTTTCGCCGGCACCACTGCCGCGATCATGCAGACCCTGGTCACCCCGCTCATCGCGGAGCTGCCCAAGATCCTTCACACCACGTCGTCGAACGCCGCCTGGGTCATCACCGTGACCCTGCTGGTGGGAGCCGTGTGTGTGCCGGTCACCGGACGTCTCGGCGACCTGATCGGCAAGCGCCGCATGCTGCTCGCGTGCTCGGTCCCGCTCATGGCGGGCTCCGTGGTGTGTGCGCTGTCGTCGTCCGTCGTGCCGATGATCGTCGGACGCGGCCTGCAAGGCATGGGGATGGGCATGGTGCCGCTGGGCATCGCCCTCCTGCGCGACGTGGTGGCGAAGGAGAGGCTCAGCTCCTCGATCGCCCTGGTCAGCGCGTCCATGGGCATCGGCGGCGGCCTCGGCCTGCCCATCGCCGCCGCGGTGGCCCAGTACGCCAACTGGCGTGTGCTGTTCTGGGGTTCGGCCGTCCTTGCCGTACTGATCGCCGCCCTGATCTGGTTCCTCATTCCCGACGTCCCGGCAAGCGCCAAGGGTCAGCGCTTCGACGCACCCGGCGCGCTCGGTCTCGGTGTCGGCCTGGTCTGCCTCCTCCTCGCGGTCTCCAAGGGGGCCGAATGGGGCTGGGGCTCGGCGACGACACTCATACTCTTCGCCGCGGCCGTCCTCGTACTGCTGGGCTGGGGCTGGTGGGAGACACGCACCCGGGACCCGCTGGTCGACCTGCGCACCACCGCCCGGCCCCGTGTGCTGTTCACGAACGTCGCCTCGATCTTCGTCGGCTTCGGTATGTACGCGAGCATGCTCGTGATCCCGCAACTGCTGCAGTTCCCCGAGGCCACCGGCTACGGCCTGGGGCAATCGATGCTCGCGGCGGGTCTGTGGATGGCGCCCGGCGGCATCATGATGATGATCGTCTCCCCGTTCGGCGGGAAGCTCACCGATGCCCGAGGCCCGAAGTTCACGCTCATCTGCGGCGTCCTGGTGATCGCAGCCGGATATGGTCTGTCGCTCGTACTGATGGGCTCCGGCCTGGGTCTCATGGTGGTCTGCATGGTCATCAACAGCGGCGTCGGGCTCGCCTACGGTTCCATGCCCGCGCTCATCATGAGCTCGGTGCCGCTCTCGGAGACCGCCGCCGCCAACGGCTTCAACACGCTGATGCGCTCCCTCGGCACCTCGGTCGGCGCCGCGGTGATCGGCGTGGTTCTCTCCCAGATGACGACCACCATGGGCGGCTACAGCTTCAGCTCCGAGGCCGGTTTCCGTACGGCTCTCATGGTCGGCGGAGGCGTCGCGCTCGTCGCCGCGCTGATCGCTGCGGTCATCCCGGCCGTACGCGCCACCCCCGTCGATGCGGGCACCGCACCGGCTGCCGCACCGGCCGAGGCCAAGGCGTAGGTCGAGCCAGAAACTGGACTTGCGGGTCCAATTTCATCGGAGCACAGTCGGTCTCACGGTCCGGCTGAACGGACCGCCGGGCCGGTTCGGGCGGTGTTCCCGACCGGCTCGGTGAGCGGGAGAACCGAGACTGAGGAGAGTCGGCCATGAGTGGACGACTGCAGGACAAGACCGCACTCGTCACTGGGTCAACCAGCAACATCGGAAAGGCGATCGCCGAGGCGTTCGCCGCCGAGGGGGCCCACGTCGTCGTATCGGGGCGCAATCGGGCACGCGGCGAGCACGTCGTCGAGGACATCCGTGCGGCCGGAGGGCGGGCCGACTTCGTCGAGGCCGACCTCGACGGCAGCGCGGATGCCTCCCGCCGCCTCGCGGAGCAGGCCCGCGAGGTGCTGGGCGGGCGCCTCGACGTGCTGGTGAACAACGCGGGCATCTACCCGCCCGGGACCACCACCACGACGGACGAGAAGACCTTCGACCAGGTCTACGCGGTGAATGTGAAGGCGCCCTTCTTCCTGACCGCAGATGTCGCCCCGGAGATGGCACGGAACGGTGGCGGAGTCATCGTCAATCTCGGCTCCTGGATCGCCCGCCTGGGCGTCCCGCTGGGGTCGCTCTACAGCTCCACCAAGGGCGCCATGGAGACACTCACGCGCGCGTGGGCGGCGGAGTTCGGCCCGCAGGGGGTGCGGGTGAACGCGATCTCGCCCGGCGTGATCGTCCCCCGCGCGGCCGAGGGCGGCAAGCCGCATCCGGGCGAAATCATGATGAAGGGCACGCCGTTCGGCACGATCGGCACGCCCGATGCCATCGCGCACGCCGCGGTCTGGCTGGCCTCGGACGAGTCGGCGTTCGTCCACGCCACGGTGGTGGACGTCGACGGCGGCCGAGTCGGCGCCGCCGTGATCGCCGCGTAACGCCGGCCGGCGCCTGTTCCTGGCGGAACCGTAGCGTCCGTGGTTCGTCAATGGCCTAGCGTGGCCCCACAGTTCGAGTGGGCGCCACGCTCGCTCGTTGTCCACCCCCGGCGATTGAGACGTGATCACGGCATGCCCCTCCGCCCCCACACCCCCCACCCCGTGCCCTCCCAGGGTGAACGCGCCCTGCAGGCCCACATGGGTACGAGCGAGCGCGCCGATGACTTCTACGACCGTCAGGTCCAGCCTCGTCTGACGCCGGCGATGAGTGAGTTCGTCGGCCGGCAGACCATGGTGTTCCTGTCCACGGCGGACACACGTGGCCACTGCGACGCCAGTTTCCGCGCCGGGCCGCCCGGGTTCGTCGCCGTCGTCGACGACCTCCACCTGGCCTACCCGGAGTACCGGGGCAACGGAGTCATGGCCAGCGCGGGCAACATCACCGAGAACCCCCATATGGGCCTCCTCTTCATCGACTTCACCCATGACCACATAGGGCTGCATGTGAACGGATCTGCCCAACTGGTCGACGATCGTGAGCTACGGGCCATCTGCCCCACGCTGCCCAGGGATTCGGCCCCGGGGCGGCAGGCCGAGATGTGGATATACATCACCGTCCAGGAGGCATACGTCCACTGCTCCAAGCACATTCCCCACCTGGAACCCGCGCACCAGCCGAACCGAAGGGCCTCTGGACGCCCCAAGGACGGCGACTATTTCACCGAGCAGATATCCCACGCCTACCTGGGACAGAGATAGGTCAGGTCCCGGCCGGTCCACGCCGCTTCCCGCGACGGCAGGCATAACCCGAGCGGACGAGGGCACACGCTGTGGACGGGGCCGACACGAAAGGCAGGGACATGACGGCAACTTCGGTGCACGCTCATGAAGATGCGCGAGCGCAGGCCACGACGACGCACGACGCCGACGCGACCGTCGGCCCGGGTGAGCTTCCGTGGGTCGAAGACGCCGGCAAGGTCGCGCCCAGGGACGCTCGGGATCTCTCCAAGGTGTTCTTCGAGCAGCTCCAGGTACTCGAAGAAGGTACCGAGGACTACCAGTACGCCCGTAACACGCTGATCGAGATGAACCTGTCCCTCGTCCAGTTCGCGGCGTCCCGCTTCCGCCACCGTGGCAGTGGCGAGATGGAGGACATCGTGCAGGTCGGGACCATCGGCCTGATCAAGGCGATCGACCGGTTCGACCTGTCGCGCGAGGTCCAGTTCACCTCCTTCGCCGTCCCGTACATCGTCGGCGAGATCAAGCGCTTCTTCCGCGACACCAGCTGGGCCGTACATGTTCCGCGCCGACTCCAGGAGTTGCGCGTCGACCTGGCCAAGGGCAAGGACGAGCTGTCCACCGTCCTGGACCACGAGCCGACTCCCAAGGAGCTCGCCGAGCACCTGGAGCTCAGCGAGGACGAGGTCATCGAGGGCATGGTCGCCTCGAACGGTTACACCGCGGGGTCCATCGACATGCCGAGCGATCCCGGCGAGCACCCGACCGACGCCTCGAGGACGTTCGCCGACGTGCTCGGCGAGCCGGATCCGGCCATGGAGACGGTGGAGGACCTCCACACACTGGCGCCGCTCCTGGAACAGCTCGACGGCCGTGAGCGCCGCATCCTCGAGATGCGGTTCGGCCAGGAGATGACCCAGTCGGAGATCGGCGCCGAGATCGGCGTGTCACAGATGCACGTCTCGCGGCTCCTGACCCGCACCCTCACGAAGCTCAGAACGGGCATGTTCGCCTGACACAGAGGGGCTCCACCATGATCCAGGTCGCGGATGTCCGTGAGTGGCGCTCTTACGACGTCGTCGACCCGGACGGCCACAAGATCGGCACGCTCGAGGCGGTCTACGTGAACACCCGGACCGACGAACCGGCCATGGCCACTGTCCTGATCGGCCTCCCCATGCGTCACAGGCTCGTGTTCGTACCGCTGGACGGCGCGGTCGTCGGGCCGACCTACGTCAAGGTCGACCACGCGAAGGCGCTGGTGAAGGAGTGCCCGCCGATCGGCACGGACGACGTGTTGCCGGCCGAGGACGAGGAACCCCTGTTCCGGCACTACGGACTGCCGTACGAGCCCGGGACGAAAGGGGAGCGGCAGCTCGCCCGTCGCTGACGCGCGCCGCCTCGCACCCATCCGTTCGGCCCGCGGCCACGGATTCGTCATGATGGCCTCGCAGCGCCGAGCCGCGTGGCCGGGGCACGACGAAGGGGAGACAGCGTGCTCGTATGGGACGACGATCCGCGATCGGCACTCGTGGCACCCGTGGCCGTCGCACCGCCGCGGGCCGCGGTGCTCCTCCTGCACGGTGGCCGCTCGGAGGGGACGGAAGCGGTGACGCGGTTGAGTCTCGCGGGTGCGCGCATGCGTCCGTTCGCCCGTGCCATCGAGATGGCCTGCGCGGGACAGGGGCTGCTGCTGGGGAGCGTCCGCTATCGCTGCCGGGGCTGGAACGGTGACCGCGAGGATCCGCTCCGGGACGCTCTGCGGGCGCTGGACGAACTGGCCGTACGCGCCGGGGACGTGCCGACCGTGCTGGTCGGTCATTCCATGGGCGGACGTGCGGCACTGCGGGCCGGCGGGCATCGGCTCGTCCAAGGCGTGGTGGGACTCGCTCCGTGGTGTCCGGAGGGTGAGCCGGTGACGCAGTTGCGCGGCCGGCGCGTGGTGCTGCTCCACGGCGACCGGGACCGCACGACGGATCCCGCGGCCTCCGTCGACTACGCCGACCGGGCCTCTGCCGCGGGCGCCGAGGCCTGCACGCTGCTGATGCCGGGCGGCGACCACGCGATGCTGCGACAGGCCGGTTCCTGGCACCGCCGGACCGGCCGGATCGTGAGCGGCCTGCTGGGGTTCACGCCGCTCCCCACCGATGTCGCCGACCGTCTCGCCCTCAACGGCCGTACGCCGTAAGCGTTCTCACACGTATGACGTGGCAGGTGCACCTCGGGGCGTTCCGCCGAACGGGCGACAGTGAATCCTTTCGGCTTCTGTCGCCGGCGTGACGGGAGGGCCCATGGGCGAAGCTGCCATGGACCTTCTCCAAGCACCGAATGATGAGGCTGTCCATGCGCCGTCGCTCCACCGTTGCCGCTTCCCTCGCCGCGTTCGCTCTTGCGCTGACCCTTCCGGCCTCCGCCCACGCCGCCACCGGGGACTTCTCGTACAAGTTCGTCGGGCTCAACGGCCAGACGCAGTCGGTCACCCTCCACGAGCTGCCGAGCCGTCAGTGCGTCACCCTCCCCGAGGTCGCGGATCCGAACTCCTCCGAGCCCGCGTTCGCCCCGCACAACGACACGGACGAGTGGGCCATGGTCTTCACCGGGCCCGACTGCGAAGGCGACTCCTGGACACTGCGTCCGCACGGCAGGCCGGCCACCGACAACCTCAAGCTGCGCTCGGTGTTCCTCACCCCGCCACAGGACTGACCGGTCGAACGGGGGGAGAGGACGCCCTGCTGCCCCTCTCCCCCGCTGGTCTACGCCGACTGTCGGAGCACCAGTTCGGGCTCGAAGATCAGGGACGTGGGCTCGGTCCGCGTGCCCTCGATGTGTTCCTGGAGGAGACGTGCCATCGCTCCGGCCATCTCCTCCACCGGCTGGCGAACGGTGGTCAGTTGTGGCTTGGAGATGAACTTCTTCGCGATCGTCACCGTGCCTTCTGCCGGGAGAAGCCCTCGCGACGCTCCACGCCGCAGGCGAAGAACTGCGCTGTCCGGCGCCGCCGGACCTGAGTCTGCGACGCTCCGCGTCGCCACTGGAAGATTCGCTTCACCACCAGCCTGGCCGTCGGAGAGTTGCGGCAGTGACGCCAGACTGCCAATAGACGGCTAACACCTTTTCGTTCAAGGGGTGTTGGACCACCGAGAGCGGATGGGCGGCTCGACGCGAGCCTCAACAGCCTCACGCCCGCCACTAATTTCGATGATTCTGGATTTAAGTCTTGACGCATCGTTCACGCAGATGAAGCATTCGACCGCAAGAGAGCGCTCCCACCCCCCTCATTCGTTCATTTACTGAACCAGGAGAGTCGCCCTATGCTCACGCCCCCCACGAACTCCCCGTCCACGTCCAGTTCGCCCACAGGCGGCTCCGTCTCCCCCTCGCGCCGTACGGTTCTCGGCGTCATGGCGGCAACGGCGGCCACCGCCCCCGGCCTACTCGCACTCGGGTCGCCCGCCTCCGCGGCACCCGCCGCCGACCCGCTGCCCGGCGGCGGTGACCTGGGCCCGAACGTGATCGTCTTCGACCCGTCCACGCCGGGCATCCAGGCCAAGCTGGACGAGATCTTCAAGCAGCAGGAGTCCGCACAGTTCGGCTCCGGCCGCTACGCGTTCCTGTTCAAGCCCGGCACGTACAACGGCCTCAACGCCCAGCTCGGCTTCTACACCTCGATCGCCGGTCTCGGCCTGTCCCCCGACGACACCTCGATCAACGGCGATGTCACGGTCGACGCCGGCTGGTTCAACGGCAACGCCACCCAGAACTTCTGGCGCTCCGCCGAGAACCTCGCCCTCACCCCCGTCAACGGCACCAACCGCTGGGCCGTCGCCCAGGCCGCGCCGTTCCGCCGTATGCACGTGAGAGGCGGCCTCAACCTCGCCCCCGACGGCTACGGCTGGGCCAGCGGCGGCTACATAGCCGACAGCCGTGTCGACGGCACCGTCGGGCCGTACTCGCAGCAGCAGTGGTACACCCGCGACAGTTCCGTCGGCGGCTGGACCAACGCCGTCTGGAACATGGTGTTCTCCGGCGTCGAGGGCGCCCCCGCCCAGAGCTTCCCGGACCCGCCGTACACCACGCTCAACACGACGCCCGTGTCCCGTGAGAAGCCCTTCCTGTACCTCGACGGCGCCGACTACAAGGTCTTCCTGCCCGAGAAGCGCACCGACGCGCGCGGCACCACCTGGGGCAGCGGCACACCCCGGGGCACCTCGCTCGCGCTCACCCAGTTCTACGTGGCAAAGCCCGGCGTCACCGCCGCCACCCTCAACGCGGCCCTCGACCAGGGCCTCAACCTCCTTCTCACGCCCGGGATCTACCACCTCGACTCGGCCATTGAGGTGAAGCGCGCCAACGCCGTGGTCCTCGGCCTCGGTTACGCCACCCTCATCCCTGACAACGGCGTCACGGCGGTGAAGGCCGCCGACGTCGACGGAGTTCGCCTGGCCGGGTTCCTGATCGACGCCGGCGCGGTCAACTCGCAGACATTGCTGGAAGTCGGGCCTTCCGGAGCGTCCACCGACCACTCGGCCAACCCCATCACCGTCCAGGACGTCTTCGTGCGGATCGGCGGTGCGGGCCCCGGCAAGGCCACCACCAGCATCGTCGTCAACAGCCGGCACACGATCATCGACCACACCTGGGTCTGGCGCGCCGACCACGGTGACGGCGTCGGCTGGGAGACCAACCGCGCCGACTACGGTGTGCGCGTCAACGGCGACGACGTGCTGGCCACCGGCCTGTTCGTCGAGCACTTCAACAAGTACGACGTGTACTGGGCCGGCCAGCGCGGCCGCACGATCTTCTTCCAGAACGAGAAGGCGTACGACGCCCCGAACCAGGCCGCTGTCCAGGACGGCAACGTCAAGGGCTTCGCCGCGTACAAGGTCGCCGACTCCGTGACCACGCACGAAGGTTGGGGCCTGGGGAGCTACTGCAACTACACGGCGGACAACACCATCCGCCAGGACCACGGCTTCGCCGCGCCCAACACGTCGGGGGTGAAGTTCCACGACCTGCTCGTCGTGTCCCTGGGTGGCCAGGGCCAGTACGAGCACGTCATCAACGACATCGGCGCCGCCACGTCCGGCACGTCCACCGTGCCCTCGACCGTGGTCTCGTATCCCTGACTCCACCCGTGAAGGGCGACGGACCACGGCCCGTCGCCCTTCAACGGCGTCAGCCGATCTCCACCCGGATCGAGTGGTAGCCGCTCGCCCCGTCCGGTACGGGGTCGGCGCGCTTCGCCGTCTGCGTCCGGCCGGTGCCGTCGGTCGCGCGGACCGTGAGGCGGTGTCCTCCGGAGGTCGCCTGCCACGGGTAGGACCACTGGCGCCAGGTGTCGCGGGTGTCCTCCGCCGCGAGAGTGGCCCGTTCCCACGGCCCGTCGTCGACGCGGACCTCGACCTTTTCGATCCCGCGATGCTGCGCCCAGGCCACGCCCGCGACCATGACCGTGCCGGCCTTGCGGCTCACGAAGGGCTTGGGGGTGTCGATGCGGGACTCCGTCTTGATGGGCGCCTGCTGGGCCCAGTCCCGTTTCACCCAGTACGCGTCGTAGTCGGCGAAGGTGGTGAGCTCGATGTCCTCGATCCACTTGCAGGCCGATACGTAGCCGTAGAGGCCGGGCACGAGCATCCGCACGGGGAAGCCGTGGCTGAACGGCAGAGGCTGACCGTTCATCCCGAGCGCCAGCATCGAGTCACGCCCGTCCATGATGTCCTCGACGGGGCTGCCGATCGTCATGCCGTCGACGGAGCGCGCGACCAGCTGGTCCGCGGGGCCGCCCTTCGACGGGGGTGTGACGCCGCTCTCGGCGAGCACGTCCGCGAGGCGTACGCCGATCCAGCGGGCGTTGCCGATCAGGGGGCCGCCGACCTCGTTCGACACGCAGGTGAGGGTGATGGCGCGTTCGATGAGCGGCCTTCGCAGCAGGTCGTCGAAGGTCAGGGTGACGGGGCGGGTGACGCCCTTGCCGTGGATCCGCAGCCGCCATTTCATCGCGTCCACCATGGGTACCACCAGAGCGGTGTCGACCCGGTAGAAGTCCTTGTTCGACGTGGTGAACGCGCTGATGCCGGGGATCGCCAACTGGGCGCCCGCCGGAGTGGGTTTCCCCGGTGACGCCGGAGCGGGCAGTTTGACGCCGTTGCGTGAGGACTCGGCGTTCACGTCCTGCGTGCCGCGCGACGACCGGGCCAGCAGCCCGGCGCCGGTCGAGACGACCGCGGCGGCCGTCGCGAGCGTGATGAACCCGCGCCGGTCCCATCCGGGTTCGGTGCTGCCCTCGGGTGGCTCCTCGGTCGGCATGGAGCGCGCGCGTCCGCTGAGCGCGTACAGGAGCCAGGCGCCCACCAGCGCGCCGACCACGGACGGCACGGCGTCGACGATGCCCGTCGAGTCGGGGCGCGTGGTGGCCGCCAGTGCGCCGATCACGCCGAACAGCAGGACGCCTGCTGATCCGACGCGGCGGTGGCGGACGGCGACGAGGCCCAGGACAACCGCGAGGATGGCCAGCACGACGACGATGCCGAGCTGCAGAACGAGCTTGTCGTTCGTTCCGAAGTTCCGGATCGCCCAGTCCTTGAGCGCGGTCGGCGTGCGGTCGATGGCCGCGCCTCCCACGGCCACCACGGGGCTCGCCTGGGGACGGACGACAGCCGCCGCCAGCTCGGCGGCGGCCAGGGCCGCGTAACCGGCCAGCAGTCCGCTCAGCGCGCCGAGGCAGGCGCGCCGCCGCGCGCCGCGCCGCCCCCAGAAATTCCGGTTCTCGCCCGCTCCAGAAATGGGGAAACCTTCCTCGCGGCATGCCACCGCACCCTCGAGCTTCGTCAGCCCGACCATGCTGTAGGCGATCCCGCACGCATTCAAGCGGACATGCGCGAGCGTACGGGCACAAAAGCCGCGGAGACGCGTCAGGCGGCGTTGCCCCTGAGTCCCCTCCCCTGCCGGTGCCTGCGGACGATGTCCGCGTAGCGGTGGCCGCTGCCCTTGATGGTGCGGCGCTGCGTCTTGTAGTCGACGTGGACGAGGCCGAAGCGCTTGTCGTAGCCGTAGGCCCACTCGAAGTTGTCGAGGAGGGACCAGGCGTAGTACCCGGCGAGCGGTGCTCCCTTGCGGGCGGCGGAGGCGCAGGCCGCGAGGTGGTCTTCCAGGTACTCGATGCGCCCGGGGTCGTCGACGGATCCGTCGGGCCGTACGACGTCGGGGAAGGCGGAGCCGTTCTCGGTGACGTAGAGCTTGCGGGCGCCGTACTCGTGGGTGAGGCGCAGGAGCAGGGTCTCGATGCCGCTCGCGTCGATCTCCCAGTCCATGCCGGTGCGCGGGACGCCGAGGCGGCGCACCTCGCGGGCGTAGGGGGCGGGGCCCGTGGGGTCGTCGGCGACGACGGCCGGCATGTAGTAGTTCAGGCCGAGCCAGTCGAGCGGGGCGGCGATCGTCTCCAAGTCCCCTGCCTGTTCGGGGAGTTCGACCCCGTAGACGTCGCGCATGTCGGCGGGGAAGCCGCGGCCGTGGACGGGGTCGAGCCACCAGCGATTGGTGTGGCCGTCCATGCGGTGGGCCGCCGCGACGTCCTCGGGCCGGTCGGTGGCCGCCTGGACGGTGGAGAGGTTGTTGACAATGCCGATGCGTGCGTCGGGCGCCGCGGCGCGGATCGCCTGGGTGGCGAGGCCGTGGCCGAGGAGCAGGTGGTAGGAGGCGCGGACGGCGGCGGTGAGGTCGGTGATGCCGGGGGCCATGCGGCCCTCGAGGTGGCCGATCCAGGCCGAGCACAGAGGTTCGTTGAGGGTGGCCCACTGGGTGACGCGGTCGCCGAGGCGTTCGGCGACGACGGTGGCGTAGTCGGCGAAGTGCTTCGCCGTGTCGCGCTCGGGCCAGCCGCCGCGGTCCTGGAGGGTCTGCGGGAGGTCCCAGTGGTAGAGGGTGACGGACGGCTCGATGCCGGCTCCGAGGAGGCCGTCGATCAACTGGTCGTAGAAGTCGAGGCCCTTGGCGTTGACCGGGCCGTCGCCGCCGGGCACGATCCGCGGCCAGGCGAGCGAGAGCCGGTAGGCGTTGGTGCCGAGCTGCTTCATCAGCGCGATGTCCTCGCGCCAGCGGTGGTAGTGGTCGCAGGCAACGTCCCCGTGGCCGTCGCCTGTGACCTTGCCAGGGGTGTGCGAGAAGGTGTCCCAGATCGAGGGGGCGCGGCCGTCCTCGGCGACGGCTCCCTCGATCTGGTAGGCGGAGGTGGCCGTGCCCCAGGCGAAGTCCTTCGGGAGAGCGGCGAAGTCGATGGGCTTGGACACTGACGTCCTTTCGGGCGAGGGGTCGGCGGCACGGTCCGGGGTACTGCTCACTTCACGGCCCCGGCGGTCAGGCCGGCGACGAGGTAGCGCTGGAGCAGCAGGAATCCGGCGACCACGGGGATGCTCACGACGAGTGAGGCGGCCATGATCTGGTTCCAGTACACGTCGTTCTGGGTGGAGTAGTTCTGGAGGCCGACGGCGAGGGTGCGGGTGGCGTCGGTCGTCAGGACGGACGCGAAGAGCACTTCTCCCCACGCGGTCATGAAGGCGTACACGGCGACCGCGACGATGCCGGGGATCGCCGCCGGGACGACGACGCGGAACAGCGCCTTGAGCGGTCCGCAGCCGTCCACCATCGCGGCCTCGTCGAGGTCTCTGGGGACCGATTCGAAGTACCCGATGAGCATCCAGATCGAGAAGGGCAGGGAGAACGTGAGGTAGGTGAGGATCAGTCCGCCGCGTGAGCCGAACAGGGCGATTCCGGTGGACTGGCCGATGTTGACGTAGATGAGGAACAGCGGCAGCAGGAAGAGGATGCCGGGGAACATCTGGGTCGACAGGACCGTCACCGTGAAGACGCGCTTGCCGCGGAACTGGTAGCGGCTGACCGCGTAGGCGGCGAAGACGGCGATCACGACGGAGCAGACCGTCGCGGCGCCGGCCACGATCAGCGAGTTCCAGAAGTACTTCGCCAGCGGGACGGTCTTCCAGATGTCGAAGTAGGGCTGGATGGTGAGCCCGCTGGGCATCCAGCGGAACTTGCCCGACACGTCCTCCAGCGGTTTGAGTGAGCTGGAGATCATGACGTAGACGGGCAGCAGGACGAAGCCCGTGAGCAGGGTCAGGAAGATCCGGCGGGACCAGATGAAGGAGCGCGGGGACGCCATCGGCGAGCGCGGGGCGCCGCGGCGGACGGTGGGGCTAGCCACGGGAGACCTTCCTCCCTCGTGAGGTGAGCACCAGGTAGATCCCCGTCACCAGGAGCAGGAACAGCAGCAGGAGTACGGACATGGCCGCGCCGGTGCCGAAGTTCCAGGTGGCGAAGGACGACTGGTAGATGTGCACGGAGATGAGATCGGCCGCCTCGGGCGCCGCCCGCCCGAACAGCACGAACGGTGTGTTGAAGTCGTTGAACGTCCACAGGAACAGGACGAGTACGAGCACCTGGTTGACCGGGCGCAGCGAGGGAATGGTGATGCGCCGGGTCTGCTGCCAGATGCCCGCGCCGTCCATGGCGGCGGCCTCGTAGAGCTCCTTGGGGATGTTCTGGAGCCCGGCCATCACGATCAGGAAGGCGAACGGCCAGCCCTTCCACACCGAGACGGTCAGCAGCGCGAAGAAGCTGTTGTCGCCGATGAGCCAGAAGGGATGCCCGTCGGCGAGTCCGAGCTGGTCGTGGAGTACGTGGTTGACCAGGCCGTTGTCCCTTTGGAACATGAACGCCCAGGTGATCACGGCCGCGTAGACGGGCAGCGCGTACGGCACCAGGAACAGGGTCCGCAGGAAGCCGCGGCCGGTGAACGTCTCCTGCATGAAGACGGCCGCCGCCGTGCCGAGGAGCCAGCACAGGCCGACCGACATGAGCGTGAAGACGCAGGTGATCCAGAACGAGTGGAGCAGGGCCTTTCCGACGGGTTCGTTGAAGTCGACGGCCACGTCGAAGTTGCCGAGCCCGGCCCAGGGAGCGCCGCCCCAGTCCCGCAGGTAGAGCTGCGTCAGCTCCTTGAACGCCATGAAGAACCCGATGGCGATGGGCAGCAGGTGGACGAGGATCTCGAGCAGCAGCGCGGGGAGCAGCAGCAGGTACGGAAGTCCCAAGCGGCGGATGCGCCCGGGGCGGCGCGGCTTGCGCGTCGCCCCGGGGGTGTCCTCACGCACCGCCGGATCCCCCTTCGGGGAGTTCACGATGGTGGTCATGGGCACATCGCTCACTGACTGGCCATCTGCTGCTGAGCCTTGGTCAGCTCGGCCTTGACGTCAGCCGTGGAGAGCTTCTTGCCGTTCGCGGCCTGGGCGAAGAGGTTCTTGACGGCGGTACCGACCGAGGTCTCGAACTGGGACTCGTTCGACACCTGGGGCAGGGCGGTGGCGCTGGTCGCGAGGGTCTCGCGCAGCACCTTGAGCTCCGGACGGTCGAAGGCCGGGTCGCTCTGGGCGGCCTTGACCGGCGGGATGGAGCCGTAGGTCTTGCAGAGCAGCTTCTGCTCGGCGTCGCTCGTCATGAACTTCACGAACTTCAGGGAGCCGTCGATGTTCTTGGTGTTCTTGAAGACGGCGAGGTTGATGCCCGCCACCATCGAGTTCGTGGCCTTGCCCGCGCCGGGCGCACCCGACTGGACCGGCACCGGGGCGACGCCCCACTCGTCGTCCTGCATGCCCTGCGACTTGAACGTGGTGGCCGCGGCCTGCCACAGGACCATGGCGGTCTTGCCCTTGGAGAAGTCGCTGAGGGACTGGTTCTTCGCGTACTCGGCGTTGCCGGGCGCGATGATCTTGTTCGTGGCCATCATGTCGACGTACTGCTTCACGGCCGCGACCGCGGCGTCGTTGGTGAAGTCGGCCTTGCCGTCCGCGGTGAAGAAGTCGCCGCCGTGCTGCTTGGCGAGGACGAACACCTGGTGGATGTTGTTGGACAGGTTGGAGCCCTCGGCGCCGAGTCCCCACTTGCCGCCCTTGGATATCTTCGCGCCGTCCGCGGTGAGTTCGTCCCAGGTCTTCGGCGGCTCGGTGATGCCGGCTTCCTTGAACATCGCCTTGTTGTAGTAGAGCGCGTAGGCCATCGAGTAGAGCGGCACGGCGGCCGGGTCCTTGCCCTGCGCGCCCGTCGAGCCGAGCGCCGACTCGACGAAGCGGTCCTTGCCGCCGACCTTGTCGAAGTTCTTCTGGTCCCACGGGAGGAGGGCGCCGGTCGCCTGGAGCGAGGACGACCAGGTGTTGCCGATGTTGAGGACGTCGGGGCCCTCACCCGAGGTGGTCGCCGTGAGGATGCGGGTGAGCAGGTCCGACCAGGGGACGACCTCCAGCTTGACCTTGATGCCGGTCTGCTTCTCGAACTTGTCGAGTTCAGGCTGGAGGATCTTCTTGTCGGCCTCTACGTTCGGCCCCTGGTTGGACGCCCAGTACGTCAGGGTCTTGGGCGACTCGTTCGATCCCTCACTGGATGAACCCCCGCCGCAGGCGGTCGCCGCGGCCAGCAGGGAGACGACGACCGCGCTACTGGCGAGTGCTCGAATTCTTTGCATGGCTCCAGGTGTCCCTTCCTCAGGAGCGTCCAAGCCGGGGCGCGGGTCTGCAGGCCGAAGCGCTCGGCGTTCAGTTCCTGAAGTCACCCACGACTTAATTTAGGCTGTGAGTTAAACCGCGCGGAAAGGTCGCGTCAAGGGTTTCTGCAGGGGTACCTTGCGTCTGTCGCAGGTCAGGAAGGAGCCCAGATGGATCGGCGGAGCAGACGCACGGTGAGTGACCTGCGCAGAGCCAACCGAGCAGTGATACTGCAACAGTTGTATTTCGACGGCCCGACGAGCCGCCAGGCACTCGGCCCTCTCACGGGCCTGAGTTCAGGATCCGTCAGCAACGTCGTGGCCGAACTCGCCGCCGACGGGCTGGTGGAGGAGGCCGGCAGCCTGGACTCCGACGGCGGCCGGCCGCGCATTCTGCTCCGCGTCAGCCCGCGCAGCGGCAACCTGATCGGCATCGACGTCGGCGAGACCCGTGTCCGGGTGGAGGTCTTCGACGTGACCCTCACCGAACTCGCCCGCGCCGACATCCCGTTGACGGGCGACGGGTACGACGTCGCCGTCATCGTGGAACACATCCGCAGCGGCATCGAGCGGGTACTCGCCGAGGCCGGTGTGCCGGCGGACGACCTTCTCGGAATCGGGATAGGCGTTCCCGGCGTCGTCGAGCGGGTCCCCGAGTCCGGGGCCGTGGTCCACTGCCAGACCATCGGCTGGGACGCGGTCCCCCTGGAGGCACTGCTGCGAGAATCCTCCCAACTCCCCTCCACAGTCCCGTACTTCATCGACAACGGCGCGAAGACGCTCGGGCAGGCGGAGATGTGGTTCGGCGCCGGACGCGGAGCGCGTAGCGCCGCGATCGTCCTCTTCGGCACCGGGGTCGGCGCCTGCCTCTTCGCGGACGGCAAGGGGCGGGCACTGGAGTGGGGCCACCTGACGGTCCAGGCCGGCGGGCGGACGTGCCGCTGCGGCGCGCCGGGCTGCCTGGAGGCGTACGCCGGGGCCGAGTCCGTACTGGAGCGGTGGCGCGAGGCGGGTGGACAGCCGCCCCGACACGTCGACGAGGAGACCCAGTTGACGGCGCTGCTCGCCGCCGCGTGCCCGACGGACGGGACCGACCCCGACCCGGTGGCCTACGAGGTGATGGCCAAGACGGCCGAATACCTGGGCGCCGGGCTGTCCGACCTGATCAACCTCTTCCAGCCGGAGCGCATCCTGATCGGCGGCTGGGCCGGGCTCCAGTTCGGCTCCCGTTTCCTCGACGACGTCCGGAAGCACACCACGAAGTACGCCCTGTCCTACCCGGCCGGAAAGGCCACCATCGAACTGGGCAAGCTGGGCCCCGACGCGGTCACCGTCGGAGCGGCGACCCTTCCCCTGGAGGACTTCTTCGCCCGCGGCGGCCGCCGCGACACCCCGGCCCAGGAACCGACACCGCCCGCCTGGCGCACGGCACTTGAGGGCCGCGTGCTCGGGTGAGCCGTGCCCGGCTTCGTCACGCGACGGCCGAACGGTGCGCAAGGTCTTCCAGCAGCGCCACCGCCTCTTCCGCCCGCTCGTGCGGGACGAAGAGGTGGTCGTGGTGGAACCCCGCCACGACGTTGCAGCTCAGGCCCGCGGTGGCGAGCTCTTGGGCGACGGCTGCAGTCAGGCCCACGGCCTCCAGCGCCGAGTGGACGCGCAAGGTGATCCACCCCGCCACGTAGTCGTGGGCGAGACCTGCCGCGTCGGCCTCCTCCAGCGGGACCACCAGCGTCAGCCCCTCCCGCTCGGCGACGGTCACCACGGGGGTGACGCCGGGCGGAATCGCACCGTCGAGGGTGGTGAAGACGTAGCGCCCGGGGTTCAGCTCCGGCCGCATGCCGCTCAACAGTGCCCGTAGATCTCTCTCGCCACTCATGATCACCAGACTAGGCGGCACGCACGATCGCGCACGCCACGCGGCCACGGACGCCAGCGCCCCTCGCGCCTTCTTGCCAGTCGATGTCGCGGATTTTCATGTCCATATCAAAATCTTGCGCACACTTATGGCGATCAGCCCATCGTGCGCCCTAGCCTCTGAGCGTTCGCAGTGTTCCCACGAGCGACAAGGACCCCTTCCGTGGCGCACCCCCCAAGCCCTCCAAGAAGCCATCTGCTCAGACGTGGCATGCTCACGTCATTAATCATGGCGCTGACGGTGTCAGGAACGGCCACCGCCGTCGCGCTCACCACCGCCGCCCCCGCGGTCCGGGCCGAAGCGGTCCAGGCCCCCTCCCCGCTCGACGTCAAGGACCGCGGCGCGGCCGTGCCCTTCAAGGAGCAGGAGGCCGAGTACGCCTCCACCAACGGCTCGTCGATCGGCCCGGACCGCATCTACGGCACGCTGCCCTCGGAGGCGTCCGGCCGTCAGGCGGTGACGCTGGACGCCATCGGTGAGTACGTCGAGTTCACCCTCACCGCCCCGGCGAACGCGATGTCGTTCCGCTACTCGCTCCCGGACAACGCGGCGGGCACCGGACGGGACGCGTCGATCGACCTGAAGGTCAACGGCAACCAGCTCAAGAGCGTCCCCGTCACCTCCAAGTACAGCTGGTACTACGGGGGTTACCCCTTCAACAACAACCCGGGCGACACCAACCCGCACCACTTCTACGACGAGACCCGGACCCTCCTCGGCTCGACGCTGCCCGCCGGCACGAAGATCAGGCTCCAGGTCGCCTCGGTCGCGGACTCACCCTCGTTCACCGTCGACCTCGCGGACTTCGAGCAGGTCGCGGCCCCGGCCGGCAAACCGTCCGGAGCGCTGGACGTCGTAGGCGACTTCGGCGCGGACCCCACGGGCTCCGCGGACTCGACCGCCAGGATCCAGGCGGCCGTCGACGCGGGAAAGGCGCAGAACAAGGAGGTCTACATCCCCGAAGGCACCTTCCAGGTCCGCGACCACATCGTGGTGGACAAGGTGACTCTGAAGGGTGCGGGCCCCTGGTACAGCGTCCTCACCGGACGTGACCCCTCGGACCGCAGCAAGGCGGTCGGTGTCTACGGCAAGTACGCGGCGCAGGGCGGCAGCAGCGGCGTCACCCTCAAGGACTTCGCCATCATCGGAGACATCCGCGAGCGCGTCGACAACGACCAGGTCAACGCCATCGGCGGTGCACTGTCCGACTCCACCGTCGACAACGTCTGGATGCAGCACACCAAGTGCGGCGCCTGGATGGACGGCCCGATGGACGACCTCACCATCAAGAACAGCCGCATCCTCGACCAGACGGCCGACGGTGTGAACTTCCACCAAGGGGTCACGAACTCGACCGTCACCAACAGCTTCGTCCGCAACACGGGCGACGACGGGCTGGCGATGTGGGCGGAGGCGAAGCCCAACGTCGCGAACAAGTTCACGTTCAACACCGTGATCCTGCCGATCCTGGCGAACAACATCGTCACGTACGGCGGCACGGACATCGTCCTGTCGGACAACGTCATGTCCGACACCGTCACCAACGGCGGCGGCCTGCACATCGCCAACCGCTATCCGGGCGTCAACTCCGGTCAGGGCACCGCGGTTTCGGGCACGATCACCGCGGCGCGCAACACCCTGATCCGCGCCGGCAACAACGACTTCAACTGGCGCTTCGGCGTCGGCGCGATCTGGTTCAGCGGCCTCAACGAACCCGTCGACGCGACGCTGAACATCACCGACAGCGAAGTTCTCGACAGCTCGTACGCGGCGATCCACCTCATCGAGGGCGCGACCAACGGCCTGCACTTCAAGAACATCCGCATCGACGGGGCGGGCACGTACGCCCTGCAGATCCAGGCACCGGGCACCGCCACCTTCGAGAACGTGACGGCCACCCACATCGCCCAGAGCAACCCGATCCACAACTGTGTGGGCAGCGGCTTCCAGATCACCCGCACCGGCACCAACTCCGGCTGGTACGCGGACCCGCCCGCCTGCACCGGTACATGGCCAGACCCCGTGTGGACCAACGGCGGCGTGCCGCAGGGCGGCGGCGACCCGACCGACCCGCCGTCCGACCCCGGCAACCTCGCCAAGGGCCGCCCGGTCGCGGAATCCGGGCACGCCGACGTCTACAAGGCGTCGAACGCGGTGGACGGTGACGCGGGCTCGTACTGGGAGAGCACGAACCACGCCTTCCCGCAGACGATCACCGTCGATCTGGGATCCGCCAAAGAGGTCAAGCGCCTCGTCCTGAAGCTGCCGCCCGCGGCGGCGTGGGCGACCCGCACGCAGACGCTGAGTGTGTCGGGCAGCACCGACAACTCCGCGTTCACCACGCTCAAGGCGTCCGCCGACTACTCCTTCGACCCGAACGGCGACAACACGGCGGACGTCGCTCTGACCGGAGCACCGACCCGCTACCTACGGCTCACCTTCACCGCCAACACCGGGTGGCCCGCTGCGCAGCTCTCCGAACTGGAGGCGTATTCGGGTCAATGACGCGGGACGCCCCAGGAGCGGCCCCACCGAGGCGAAGTCAGCCCGCCGGTGGGGTCGGTAGGGGGCGATTGGGCGCCATGGCCCAGCGCACCAACGAAGTGACGCCGCGGCCGAGCGGACGGACGGCCATGGTGTCGACCAACGGCAGCCGCGGCAGGCGCAGTTCTGCCGCGGCCCAACTGGGCAGCAGGGAAACGGCGTTCGCGGCGAGAACCCCGTACGGGAGCCGGGCGACCAGCGGCACCGGTGGGTTGAGGAGGAGGAAGCGGGCGGCGCCGCGCGCCTGCGGTGTCGCACGCAGCTCACGCCGGTACGCCGTGAACCGCTCGGCGAGCTCCTCCCGGTTCGTGGGCGGGTCCGGGACACCGAGCGCGGTGGCCACGCGCGCCGCGTCGGCGACGTATCCGTCGTACTCGTCGTCGGTCAGCGGGTGGGCGCCGTACCGCTGATGAGCGCGTAGGAAGCTGTCGACCTCGGCGATGTGGACCCAGCCGAGGAGATGCGGGTCCCCTGCGTGGTAGGCGTCGCCGTCGGCGGTCACCCCGCGCACCCGCGCGTGGACAGCCCGCACCTGGTCGCAGGCCTCTTGGGCACCTTCGGCGGGGCCGTATGTCGTCATCGCCAGGAAGGTGCTCGTGCGCTGGAGCCTGCCCCAGGGGTCGCCGCGGAAGCCGGAGTGGGCGGACACGGCGGCCATGGCGAGGGGGTGGAGCGACTGGAGCAGCAGGGCCGAGATCCCGCCGATGAACATGGACGCGTCCCCGTGCACCGTGCGGATGGGGCGGTCCGGGCCGAACCAGCGCGGTCCGGGGGTCTGGTGGATACGGACGCGGTTCTTCGGCCCCTCGGGGCCCGCGACACGGGCGAAGAGGTTCTTTCCCAGCCGCTCCTGCACTCCGCGGCCGTCCGGTCCGGTCAGTCTCATGGTGACGTGACGTCCCTTCGGATTCGCGTATCCAGCCTACTTTGTCCCGTCGTGGCAGGTCGCGTGTGTACGTACCGGCCACCCGGGGAGACTTCGCGGCGGCGGTGCGGCAAGGATGGGGCTCACAACTGCTGCTGGCTAGATCAGTAGGTCTCAGTGTTTCTCGGCTGTTATTTTGATCGCGTGAGGCTTTCCGAATGGGCGGCACGCAATGGTGTCCACTACCAGACCGCGTGGACGTGGGCGAAAGAGGGCCGTATGCCGGTCCCTGTTCGCCAGACACCGTCCGGGACGTGGCTGGTCGACGGGCCTTCCGTGGAGGCATCTGGACGGGTGGTGGCGTACTGCCGCGTGTCCTTGGCTGACCAGAAGCCGGACCTTGACCGGCAGGTCGCGCGTGTGGTCCAAGGAGCTACCGGGCTTGGGCTGCCGGTTGCGGAGGTTGTGACCGAGGTGGGTTCGGGGCTCAACGGGCGGCGGCGCAAGCTGCACTGGGTCCTGTCCGATCCGGGCGCGGCCGTGATCGTGGTCGAGCACCGTGACCGGCTGGCCCGGTTCGGCGTCGAACACCTCGAAGCCGCGCTGTCGGCGTCCGGGCGGCGGCTGGTCGTCCTTGACCCCGCCGAGACCGCTGACGACCTGGTGCGGGACATCACCGAGGTGTTGACCTCGATGTGTGCCCGCTTGTACGGGGGCCGGGCAGCGAAGAACCGTGCCGCCCGCGCGGTGGCCGTCGCAACCGGCGAGGCCGCCGAGTGAAGAAGTTCCAGCCGCAGCCCGGGTTCATCGTGCAGGCATACCGCTTCGCCCTGGACCCGAACGCTGCCCAGGAGCGGGCACTGCACTCACACTGCGGTGCGGCACGGGCCGCCTACAACTGGGCGGTTGCCTGGATCGAGGCGTCGTGGTGGCAGCGCAAGGCCGAATCCACCTACGGCATCCCGAAGGAGCAGTTGACCCAGTGGCGGCCGTGGTCGCTGCCCGCGCTGCGCAAGGCGTTCAACGCGGTCAAGCACACCGACCCGAGGTTCGCCGTCTGGTGGCAGGACAACTCCAAGGAGGCGTACAACACCGGCCTGGCCAACGCCGCCGCTGCGTTCGACAACTATTCCAAGTCCAAGCAGGGCAAGCGCCACGGCCAAAAGATGGGTGCGCCGCGGTTCAAGTCGAAGCGGAAAGCGCGCCTGTCCTGCCGGTTCACCACCGGCACCATCCGTGCCGACGCCGACGGCCGGCACGTCACGCTGCCCCGGCTCGGCACACTGCGCACCCACGAGCCCACGGTGAAACTCCTCGCACGCGTTCAGGCCGGGACGGCCCGGATCCTGTCGGCGACCGTCCGGCACGAGCGCGGGCGCTGGTTCGTGTCGTTGCAGACCGAGGTGAAGCGCGACCTGGTGCGCGTCGCCCGGCCCGGCGTGGCGATCGGCATTGACCTCGGTGTGAAGAGCCTCGCGGTGATGGCCGACAGTGCCGGAGCGATCCGCGAAGTGGCCAATCCGAGGCACCTGGACACTGCGCTGAAGCAGTTGCGCCACGTCTCTCGCACGGTCTCCCGGCGCCAGGGACCCGACCGGCGTACCGGGCACAAGCCCTCGAAGCGGTGGGAGAAGGCCAACGCCGCCCGCAATCGGGTTCACCACCGGGTGGCGAACCTCCGCGCCGACGCCCTGCACAAGCTCACCACGAGCATTGCGGCCGAGTACCGCACCGTCGTCGTCGAAGACCTCAACGTCGCCGGGATGCTCCGCAACCGGCGCCTGGCCCGCCGGATCGCCGACGCCGGGTTCGGCGAGATCCGCCGCCAGCTCGAGTACAAGACCCGCCAGCGCCACGCCACGCGCCTCGTGGTCGCCGACCGCTGGTACCCATCCTCCAAGACCTGTTCCGGGTGCGGCGCGGCGAAAGCCAAGCTGCCGCTGCACGTTCGAACCTACGAATGCGACGCCTGCGGCCTGGTCATCGACCGGGACGACAATGCGGCCCGCAACCTCGCTGCCCTCGCGGCGGCCAGCACCACCGGTACCGGAGTGGCCGGAGACCGGGACACCACCCAGGTGTCGAAGCCTCGTGGAGCCGACCACAAGACCCGCGCCACCCGTCCCGGCCGCACGGCCGGGACGGGACGGGCAGGTGGCGCAACCCTGCCGCACCAGCGGCAGACGGAAACGAGAGACCGTCCTCAAGCCAAAGCCCTCACGCTTTGGTGACGTGACGGACCTTCCGGGCCGCAATGCCCGGAATGCTGACGGCCACTGAGGCTCTCAGCAACGGTCATGATGCAGCATTCCCGGCGGCCAGGAGGAACGGCCTTGAGCGCAACGATCCGCACCGTGTCCTATCCCACCGGCACGGAGCACAAGCCTCTCGACATCCACAACTCCCCCCAGACCGACGGCCCTTGTGTCCTTCTGTGGCACGGCATCGGGACCGACGAGCGCGATGTGATGGTCCCGCTGGCCCAGGACATCGCCGAACTGGGCCTCACCGTCCTCGTCCCCGACTGGCGTTCGGACACCTCCGACGAGGGCCGCGCGCATCTCACCGATTCGCTGCGGTTCGCCCGCGACTTCGCCGGCGACTCCCGCCAGTTGGTCGTCGCCGGCTGGTCGGCGGGTGCGGGCGCCGCTCTAGGAGTGGCCCTGGACCCGGAACTGCTCGATGGCCGGCCACCCGCCGCGGTCGTCGGCATCGCCGGCGGCTACCGGCGCCCGGCGCGCACCACCGGAGCCGTGCCCCTCCAGGCGCTCGGGCGCGCGACGGCACGTGTGCCCGTACGCCTCGTGCACGGCACGGAGGACGCCTCCGTCCCCGTCGAGTCCTCGCGGGAACTGCACGAAGCGCTGCGCGCGCAGGGCTGGGACTGCGCACTCAGCGAACAGGCCACCGATCACGCCGGGGTGCTCGGCTGCGTGTACGACCCGGCGGCGGACCGTTGCATTGCCGGTGCCTCCGTCCGCGCCTTCGGCCTGGTGACGGCCCAGGTGGTGGCGGCCGCAGCCCGGTCGGTATAGCCGGGGGATCCGGCAGCGGAGGCCGTCAGGCACCACTCCCCTACAGGGACACCGTCACTGGTCGCGGCGCAGCAGGTCCTCGTACGTCTCGCGGCGGACCACCGCGCGGGCCTCGCCGTCGTGGCAGAAGACGACCGGGGGGCGGCGGGCGCCGTTGTAGTTGTTGGAGATCGAGTAGCAGTACGCGCCGGTGACCGGTACCGCGATCAGGTCGCCGACGGCCGGGGCGCGCAGCGGTACGTCTCGGATGAGGGTGTCGCCCGACTCGCAGTGGCGGCCGACCAGGTCGCAGGGTTCGCCGCCGCCGACGCGGGAGGTGACGGTCGCCTCGAAGCGCTGGCCGTACAGCATCGGTTCGAGGTTGTCGCCCATGCCGCCGTCGACGGCGACGAGGGCGCGCGGACGGCCCCGCTTGACGGTGACGGCGCGGTAGAGGGTGAGCGCCGACTCGGCGACCAGGGACCGCCCGGGCTCGATGATCAGCCGGGCGTTCGCGGGGAGGTGGGCGCGGGCGGCGTCGGTCAGGGTCTGTACGTACTCGTCGACCGTCGGCGCCTGGTCCGCGTACGTGTAGCGGACGCCCAGGCCGCCGCCCAGGTCGTACACGGCGTGTTCGCCCAGCTCGCCGAGGGAGGCGATGGCCTCGACGGCGCGGGCGAACGGGGCGGTGTCGAGGAGCTGCGAGCCGACGTGGACGTGCACGCCGTCGAGGCGGAGCCGGTCACTGGCGCGCAGCCGGGCCGCGGCGCGCACGGCGTCGGGCACGGAGAGGCCGAACTTGGAACCGGCGTGGCCGGTGGCCATCGCCTCGTGGGTGTCGGCCTCGACGTCCGGGATGACACGGACCAGTACGCGCTGCTCGTCCGTGACGATCTTCTCCAGGCGGTCGATGTCGTCGAAGTTGTCGATGACGATCGTGCCGGCTCCGGCGCCGACCGCCATGGCGAGTTCCTCGTCGGTCTTGGCGTTGCCGTGGACGACGAGCCGGGCCGGGTCGGCGCCCGCGGCGAGTGCGGCCACGAGTTCCCCGCCTCCGGCGACGTCCACGCCGAGCCCCTCCTCGACCATCACCCGGACGACGGCGGTGCACGGGAAGGACTTCGAAGCGAAGACGACTTGTCCGTTCGGCCAATGGCGGCTCAAGGCGTCTACGTACTCCCGCGCCCGGGCCCTGAGAGCGCCCTCGTCGACGATCACAGCGGGGGTACCGAAGCGCTCGGCGAGGTCGTCGAGGCGGCACCCCCCGACGACGATCTCGCCGTCGGGGGCTAGGTTTGTCCCCTTGGGGAAGAGTCCGACGATATCCGAGGTGGCGGTCGTGGCGCTCATGGGCGATGGCTCCTGTCCCTGGTCGATGGGCCTATCCTGACGGCTTCTGCCGTCGCCTTCACCGGCGTCCCGCCCCAGGAATCGAGGCCCCCGTTGTCTGATCGGACAATCCCCGACGGGCGGGCGGCGGGTTCCTTGCGCTTCCTGGTCGGCTCCACCGGCCCCCTCCGGGTCCTCGCGGCACCCAGTGGCCTTGACGTCCCCGTGCGCGGCACAGTGATCCACGACCCGGGTGACCCGCTGCCCGCGGCCCCGTCGGCACTGCTGCTGCTCGTCGGCGCGGACGTGGCCGATCCGCGTACGGGCACCGTGCTGCGCCGCGCGGCGGCGGAGGGATACGCGGGGGTGGTCGTCAAGTGCCGTGGCCAGGAGGCGGATCGGCTGACGGCCGAGGCCGAGCGGTGCTCCCTGGCGGTGCTTGCCGCAGGCGACGCGGTGCCGTGGCGGTACGTCGACGCGGAGATCGGCTGCGCGCTCGCTGCGTACGGAGTGGGTGACCTGTCCCCGTCAGCTCCCGCCGGGACCGAGGAGCTGTTCTCGCTGGCCGACGCGGTGGCCGCGGTGGTGGGCGGCTCGGTGGCGGTCGAGGACCTCGACCAGCATGTCGTCGCCTACTCGAACGTCCCCGGTCAGCGCATCGACAGTCTGCGCGAGCGCGGCATCCTGGAGCGGCGGGTTCCTGACGACCCGGGACAGCGGCAGCAGTACCGCGATGTGCTGGCGGCCGACGGCGTGGTCCGGTTCCCCCGGGCGCGCGACGAGCTGGCGCGTGCGGCGGTCGCGGTGCGGGCGGGGACGCTGCCGCTCGGGACGCTGTGGGCGATCGAGCCGGAGGGCGGCCTGTCGGAGCCGGCCGAGTCGGCGTTGCGGGACGCGGCCCGGCTGGCGGCCCCGCATCTGCTGCGCGCGCTGAACGCGACCGAGGCCGAGCAGCGCATGCGCCGGGACACGCTGCGCGCGCTCCTGGAGGGGTACGGGCTGCCGGCCGACGAGGCAGCGGCGCGGCTCGGGCTCGGCCAGGGGGAGAAGGTGTGCCTGGCCGCGTTCGCCCCGGACGAGGGCAGCGCCCTCATCGCCCACCTGGAGTCGTCCCTGGTCCGGTACTGCGCTGCACATCTCCCGTCGGCGACGGTGACAGCGTCGGCACGTGCGGTGTACGTGCTGCTGACCTCGCTCTCGCCCGCCGCCGCGCGTAGGTTCGCGGACGGTGCGCTGGGGACCGTACGGGCTGCTCTCGGTACGCCGGTGCGGGCCGTGGTGACGCGGGCGTACCCGGATCTCCTGCGGTCCGGTGCGCTGCGGCGCGAGGCGGACGACATCCTCCGGGCCACCGACGGCGGCGGGGCCGGCGCGACCACGGCCACCGCGGAGGACGTACGCCACGTCGTCCTGCTGAACCGGCTTGCCGACGAACTGCGTCGGGAGCCGTGGTTGCGGCTGCCCGGGGTCGGCGCGCTTCTGGCACACGATGCGGAGCAGGGCACCGACTACGCGGCGACGGTCACAGCCTGGCTGGACGCGACCGGCGACGTCGCGAGCGCCGCCGCCGGTCTGCGGGTGCATCCCAACACCCTGCGCTACCGGCTGCGGCGCGTGCGCGAACTCTTCGGCCTGGACCTCGACGACCGCGAGGTTCGGCTTGCCGCCTGGCTCGAACTCAGGCTTGCGCAGCGGTAGTTGAGACGTCGGCCTCCGCGCGCTCGTGTGCGACGGCCCGCTCGCGCAGCGCGGAGTGGCGACGGCCGAACACCAGGTAGAGCGCCGCCGCGAGCACCAGCCACCCGCCGAAGAGCGCCCACGTGATGCCCGGCAGCAGCCACGCGAGGTAGAGGCAGGACGCCGCGGACACGATCGGCACGACTGGATACAGGGGCACCTTGTACGGCCGCGGCGCGTCGGGGGCGATGCGGCGCAGGACGACCACGGCCGCCGCCACGGCCACGAACGCGACGAGGGTTCCCATGCTGGTCAGGTCGGCCAGGTACTGGAGCGGCACGAACGCGGCCAGCGCTCCGACGCCGGCGCCCACGATCCATGTGTTGCCGACCGGCGTGTGCCGCTTGCGGTCGACACGGCGGAAGATCTCGGGGACGAGCCCGTCGCGGGCCATCGAGAAGAGGATGCGTGTCTGCCCGTACAGGGTCACCAGCACCACGCTGAAGATCGACACCACGGCACCGGCCGACAGCAGCACGACGGGCCAGCCCGCGCCCGTGACGTCGCGCAGGATCTCGGCCAGAACCGCCTCGCCCGCGTCGGCCTGCGCACCGAACCGGCCGGTGGGCTGTGCGCCGACCGCCGCGAGGGACACCAGGATGTACAGCACCGTGACCGCGCCGAGCGTCAGGAGCAGCGCGAGCGGGATGGTGCGCCGCGGATTGCGGACTTCCTCGCTCGCCGTGGCGACGGTGTCGAAGCCGACGTAGGAGAAGAAGACGGCGGAGGCGGCGACCCCGATGCCGGACGCTCCGTGCGGCGCGAAGTCGGCGAAGTGACCGGCCCGGAACGCGGTGAACGCCACGGCGACGAACAGTACGAGGACGCTCAGCTTGACGCACACCATCACGGCGTTGAGGCGTGCGGACTCGCGTGTGCCGCGCGCCAGCAGCAGGGAACAGAGCAGCACCACGACGAGCGCCGGGATGTTCACCACTCCCCTGGCCCCCGGCGGCTGGCTGATCGCGTCGGGCAGCGTGAACCCGAAGAGCGCGTCGGTGAGTTCGTTGAGGTACTGCCCCCAGCTCACGGCCACGGTGGACACCGCGACGCCGTACTCGAGGATCAGACACCAGGCGACCAGATACGCCGCCCCCTCGCCGAGGGAGGCGTAGGTGTACGAGTACGTACTGCCCGCCACCGGGATCGCGCCGGCCAGTTCGACGTAACAGAGTGCCGCGAGTCCCGCGACCGCCGCCGCGACGACGAAGGAGAGCACCACGCCCGGTCCCGCCTTGGGGACCGCGGTGCCGAGCACGAAGAAGATGCCGGTGCCCACGACGGAGCTGATCCCCAGCAGGGTCAGCTGCGTCAGCCCCATACTGCGCCGCAGACCGCCGGGCCCCGAGGCCTCGCCCTCCGCCTCGCCGATCATGCTCTCCAGCGGCTTACGGCGGCACAGTTGACGGGCCGTCACGCGCATGCGTCCTCCTGGATGTCCCACGCCCCGCGGTGGATCGCGAGGCGCTGCGGGGGATGCTGCGGCACCCGGACCGCGCGCTCAACGTCGGATCCGTACAAGAGCGGCAGGACGCTTTGGCCGATGCGACAGGTGCGCGCACTATGCGTCGTATCGCCGGAGGTGCGGGTGGCTACACAGGCGAATGCGCAGGTGAAAGCGCAGGTGAAAGCGCCTTCTCCGATAGGCAGTTGATGTCCGCCTTTGTGCGGTGATTACGGCGTTCGGGTGCTGTGTCCGGCAGGACGCAACCAACCGGTGGCCCGGCAGCCTCCTGACCGACACAGACCGACACGGTCCGACCGTCGTGAGGAAGTGCCATGAACTCTGCTGCCACCGTCCTGCCGACCCCCGACCTCGACGCGGGCGCCGACTTCCTGCTCCCGCTGCCCAACCCGGCGCAGCGCCTGGACCTGACTCCGCCGGCCCCCACGTGCCTGACCTCCTGTGACCGGCACCGCCTCAGCCTGAACGCCACGCTCACCACCGCCGGGATCCCGCCCCACCCCGACGACATGGAGGCCATCGACGCGCTCAGCGCCCTCGACGACACCGTCGCGCTCGCCGTCCAGAGGTGGCTCATGTCCCGCCCCGCCGCTCTGTTCGGGTGACGTGAGGCACCGGCGCCCTGTCCCCGCCGCGGACGCCTTACAACGGCTGGTCCATCCGCACCTGCATCGGCCGCAGCCCGATGGCCTCGTAGAACGGCCGTGCCGCGGCGTTGAACTCCCATACGCTCGCGACCAGGCGCCGGCATCCGGCTCGGCGTCCCACTTCACGGACGGCTTCCACCAGCGCCGCGCCGACCCCGCTCCGAGCGCCGGCGGGGTCCGCGGCCAGGTGCTCCGTGAGGCCCTGAGCGGCTCGGAAATCTGGGCCTCCGGTGCGGTGGTGGCCACGCCCAAGGACCTCACGTCGTTCGTCCGGGGCTACACGGTCGGCCGGCTCTTCCCAGAGGAGACGCGCCGCCGGCAACTGAGCTTCGTCACCGGCTCGTCCGAGCCCGCGGGCCCGGGCACCAATGCGGCCGGGCCCGCGATCTTCCGCTACAAGACGCGCTGCGGCACGGTGTGCGGCCACACCCCCGGCTACACGCAGCCGGCGGCCGCGACGTCGGACGGCAGGCGCTCCCCGACCGTCTTGATCAACACTCAGATCGGCAAGACGGTCAGGCCCGCGCTCCTGGCCAAGGTCCGCAGCGTCCAGGAGAACTCCTTCTGCGCCCTGCTCCGGCGCTGAACGCTCACGTGCCTCTGCGGGGCACGCCGCAACGCCCCCGCGCCGGATGGGCGGGGGCGTTGCGACATCGACGTGTCAACGCCTCAGGCTCGAATCGGCCACGCGGGCGGCGATGGCGTTCACCTCGTTCTGGGGCAGCCCCGCCTCGCACACGATGGTCACCACGCGACCGTCGTCCAGCGTGGCCCGCCGCACCCCGACACCCAACGGCACGGACGGTTCCCGCCGCGTCTCCACTTCAAGTTCCTGCTCGGGCATGCGCGCTCCAACCCTCGACGAGAGGCCACGTTAAGCACAGCCGGGAACGCGGATCACGCCAGCCACACAGGTACATCACACAAACGAGCCCTCACGTTCCACGCAGACGGAGCACCCCGCCCGCCGGCCGTCAGGACGCCCGGCGCACACCCGCGAAGACGGTGGTGGCCGAGAGCACGAACGCGTCGGTGCGTCGCAGGATGCCCTCCGGCGCCGTGTCGTCGAGCAGGACGTCGAGCGTCTTGCGGTCGTCGGCGTCCAGGGACTCGCTCATCACGTCGCGCAGCCGGGTCAGTTGGTTGTGCAGAAACGTGCGGGCCGTCTCACCCAGGGGCGCCGGCAGGTCGAGCAGGTACGTGAAGCTGCCGACGTCCGTGAGTCCTGCCTCTCCGAGCATCGCGGGCCAGTCCTCGACCGTGCTGGTGCTGTCCGGCAGCTCGGAGCGCATCCGCTCGAACCAGTACTCCTGCAGGGCGTCGAGCCGCGCCTGGAAACCCGGCTTGCCGATGCCGATGTCGCGGGGGAGGCAGCGCATCGGCAGCCCGCCCTCGGCGACCGCGAGCATGCCGCCGGGCCGCAGCGCGCCGGCGAGCGCGTCGAGTACCCCCTGCTGATCACCGATGTGGTGCACGGCCTTGCTGCTCCAGATCAGATCGGCCTCGCCGAGACCGCCGCCCGCGTGCCCGTCGCCGCCTTCCAGGTCTCCGGGCAGCTCCGCGTGCCGGATCGCCACCCTGTCGCCGAGTCCGAGCCGCTCGGCTCGGACCAGAGCGCGGTCGAGGAGTGCCGGCGCGCCGTCCACCGCGACGACTTCGGCGTCCGGGAAGGCCTCGGCGAGCGCACAGGTCATCACGCCCGGGCCGCTGCCGATGTCGAGGACGCGGCGGACCTCCTTGCCCGGACCGAGCAGTTCAGCGAGCCGGGCCGCCGTCTGCCGCAGGACAGGGAGGTGCAGATCGCCGTTGTTCTCCAGCGTGTCGGCCATGCCCTCCCAGTCGATCTCGGTGCTGTCGGAACCGTGGTCATGCCCGTGCCCGTGACCATGCCCGTTCTCGTGTCCGTGGCTCTGCGCGGGATTGCTGTGTGTGCTCATGGCCAGGAGCGTGCACCTGTCGCGCGTGAACGGCAATCTGTGTTGCCATTTCCGGGACAGCCGGGTGAGATGCCCGCATGGAGAATGTGGATGACGTGGATGACGTGGACAAACCAGTGCCCTATCAAGCGGTCCTCGACGAGGTGGCCCCGCGGCTGAGACGGCTGCGCGACCGGCGTGGTCTCACCCTGGCCGCGCTCTCGGAGGTCACCGGCATCTCCAAGAGCACCCTTTCCCGCCTTGAGTCCGGACAGCGGCGCCCGAGTCTTGAGCTGCTGCTGCCGCTGGCCGGTGCGTACGGCGTGCCCCTGGACGAGTTGGTCGGCGCTCCCGAGGTGGGGGATCCCCGGGTCCGGCTGACGCCACGCCCGATGCCGAGCGGCGGCACGTTCGTCCCCCTGACGCGGTCGCCCGGCCCTCTTCAGGCGTACAAGATGGTCATCGCCGACCGGGGCTGCGAGCCGGATCTCCGTACGCACGAGGGCTACGAGTGGCTGTATGTGCTGGACGGCCGGCTGCGGCTCGTGCTCGCCGAGCACGATCTGGTTCTCGGCCCTGGCGAGGCCGCCGAGTTCGACACCCGAGTCCCGCACTGGTTCAGCAGCGCGGACGGCCGGCCCGTCGAACTCCTCAGCCTCTTCGGGCGGCAGGGGGAACGGATGCACGTCCGCGCCAAGCCTCACCGGTGAGCCGCCTCCCCCAGGAGAGCCCGGCGCCCGGCACGGCTAAGGTTCCGATGTGTCGTCGTACAGCATTGGCCAGGCCGCGCGCCTGCTCGGGGTGAGTGGGGAGACCGTGCGTCGGTGGGCCGACAGCGGCCGGCTGGCCATGGGGCGGGACGGGACGGGGAACCGTGTGATCGACGGTGTCGGTCTCGCGCGGTTCGCCAAGAGCCGGGCCGCGGAAGCCGATCGCGGCGTGGCAGAGGCGCCGCGAACGTCGGTGCGCAACTCGTTCACCGGGATCGTGACGGCGCTCAAGGCCGACGACGTCGTGGCGCAGGTGGAGATCCAGGCCGGGCCGCACCGGATGGTGTCGATGGTGACGCGTGAGGCTGTCGAGGAGTTGGGCCTCGCCGTCGGGGTCACCGTCACCGCTCGTGTGAAGTCGACGAGCGTGCACGTTGACCGTTCGTAGCCGGGGTCTCGCGGCTCAGCAGCGCGGCCCAGAGGTCGGCGCGGTCGTAGAGCCGGGAGAGGTCACGGCCGGTGAAGTGCTCGATGCGCTGGATGCGGTAGTGGACGGTGTTGACGTGCAGGTGCAGTGCCTCCGCCGTACGCGCCCATGAGCCGTCGCAGGCGAGGAAGGTCTCCAGGGTCTGCAGCAGCGCGGACGCGGACGCGTTGGTCTCGTCGAGCAAGGGGCCCAGCACGGTGCGGCTGAACGCGGCGCGCACCTCGGCGGGTACGCCGGTGAGCAGCGTTTCCAGGCCGGTGAGCGAGGCCGCGTCGGTGAGTCGCGAGGCGCCGGGCGTGGTGGTGCGTGCCGATGTCAGGGCGTAACGGGCCTCGGACAGCGCGCCGTTCAGGTTCCGGGGCGCGGCGGCCGGGGAGGCGATGCCCGCGTGCAGCGGGTCCGACGGCTCGCCGGCCGCGAGCAACGGCCATACGTCGGCCAGCGCTTCGCTCACGGCGTCCGCCCCTGCGATGACGGCGAACGCGGTGCCGTCGGGGAGCCGGCCCGCGACGGCGCCGGCGTGCGGGACATGAGCGGCCGCCTCGGTCAGCGCGCCCTGCGCCGAGTCCTCACGCCCCGAGCCGACTTCGGCGACGACCACGCGGTACGGGCCCTCGGCGGGGAGCCCGCAGCCGCGCAGTCCGGCTTCGAGGACGGCCTTGTCGGTATCGGGCGCGGTGAGCAGCGTGCCGAGTTCGCGCACCGCACGGTCCCCGTCGGCCCGGTGGCGGGCCCGGACTTCCTGGCATCGGCCGAGGACCTCCGCGATCTCGTGCAGCATGCGCGGCGGGACGTCGTCGGCGTCGGGCACGTGCAGATGCCAGCGCTCGTAGGGCGAGACCGTTTCGCTGTCGGCCTGGACGGGCACGGTGACGGACGCCCGGCCGAGCGCCGGACCGGCTTTGATTCCTGAGGAGTTGTGGCTGTTCCTCTGCGCGGGGGCCGTGCCTGTCGCGATCAGGGCGGCTGCGTCCCGCGTCGGGAGATCGGCCGAGGCGGCGGTGGCGGCCACGGTGCGTCCCGTCGGTGTGAGGACGTAGGCGACCGGTCGGTCGAGGTGGGCGAACGCGGGGTCGACGATCGCGGCCGGGTCCGCCTCCTGGGCCAGGAGCCGGCTCAGCGTGGTGCGCACGTTCTCGGGCAGGGCGTGGTGGCGGCTGAGCTCGCCCCACTGCTGGAGGTACACCGTGTCCGTGATGGCGCGGAACATGATGTGCGCCGGGACCGCCGCGACGGGGAGTCCGTGGCGGCGGCACGCTTCGACGAGGTCGTCCGGGACGGTGCCGTGCGTCTCCTCCCCCGCGAGGAGGACGGCCGCGCCGGCCGTGCGCAGCGCGGAGACGAACCGGTCCGCCTTGGCCCGCCCGCTCCGCTGCGTCCACCACACCAGGCCGCTGAGCACGACCTCGGCCGGCCGCACGAAGCGGGCCGGGTCCTCGAGGTCGGTGACGGTCACGCCGCTGATCTCCTGCCGCAGGTGCGGTTCGTCGGCCCAGAGCAGGCGCAGGCCGAGCGACTCGTCTCTCAGGAGATGTTCGATGTGCATGTGCCCTGACTCCCTGTGTACCCGGGGACGCAGGAAAGCGGCACCCCGTTTCTCACATTCGCCAGGCGAGTGCGAGTCATCGCATCGTAAATGCCAGAGCGCGCGAGCGATATGGGTCTTGGTTGAACATCCAAGGACCCATCCCTCAGAGGTGGAGATTCCGTGCCGCGAACCAGCCGACCGGACAGCGGTACGTGCAGCCCGTCCGCTCCCGTCGACGCGGTCCGGAAGCGGCGTGTCCGCGTCCACTCGTAAAGAACGACCCTCAAACGACCCCGGGCATGTAGTGAAAACCGGCCGGTAGATCGTCACCGTAGAGACAGGTCCTCCTCTGAGGTGCAGCGACGCACTCAGGAGCGGGACCGTCCGACTGTTCCGGCAGCGGTCACACCGTGTGGCCGTCGAACGTGCTGGTCCGACCACGGGAGCGAAGTGAGGCGATACGTGATCCAGGTGCGCGCCGTCGACGCGAATGTCCGCGCCGAGCGCACAGGCACGCCCCCGCCCGCTCCCGCCCGGTCCCTCCTGTCGCGGAGGACCTCCGGATGAAGTGTCGGCGGCGGACGGCCGCGATCCGCCACCCATCAGCGAACGCGCGATTCACCTCCTGACCGGAGGGCCCCCGCAGTGCTTCGCCGCCTGGCGCGGCGGGCCGGACCGCGATCGAGCGCGCGCGAACACCACGTCTTCCTGTTCCTCGTTTTCGTATGTCCACCAGATGGCCGGCCCGGCCACGTGCCCATCGGGGCGGGACCGGGATCCAAGCGGCCTGCGTGTAAGGAAGGGTTACAGATGGACGGCTACTTCATGACGGAGCGTCACGAGATACTGCGGGCCGAGGTCCGCGCCTTCGCCGAGGCGAAGGTGGCTCCCCGGATAGCGGACATGGAGGCATCACGGGCCGTCGAGCACGAACTGTCCCGGCTCATCGCCAAGGAGGGCTGGCTCGGTGTCACCATCGACCAGGGCTACGGCGGCATGGGCATGGGCCATCTGGCGAAGACGATCATCATCGAGGAACTCTCGCGCGTCAGCGGCGCGATGGGCGCCATGGTGCAGGCCTCGCAGCTGGGCGTCGCCAAGATCGTCCACTTCGGCGACGAACGGCAGAAGCTGAAATGGCTGCCCGCGGTCGCGGCCGGCGACTGCCTTCCCACGATCGCGGTGACCGAGCCCCAGTCCGGCGGACATGTACTCGGCATGGAGTCGACGGCGCGGCGCGAGGGCGACGAGTACGTCCTCAACGGGCGCAAGGTCTTCGTCGGCAACAGCCACGTCGGCGACCTGCACGGTGTGGTGGTGCGCACCGGCGAGGGATCCACCGGCCTGTCCGCGTTCCTCGTGGAGTCCGACCGCCCCGGATTCTCGCTGGCTCCGCACCAGCCCGCGATGGGCCTGCACGGATTCAGCTTCGGCGAGATCCGTTACGACGAGTGCCGCGTCCCCGTCGAGAACCTGCTGGGCCACGAGGGCCAGGGCCTCGACGTGGCGTACTCCTCCAGCGTGCTCTACGGCCGGCCGAACCTGACCGCCGTGTCGCTCGGCATCCATCAGGCGCTCCTGGAGGAGACGACCCGCTACACGTCGGAGCAGCTGCGCTACGGCAAGCCGCTCAGCGCGCTGCCCACGATCCGTCAGAAGCTGGGCGAGATGCAGTCACGCCTGATGACCGCCCGCCTGGCCGCCTACCACGCCGTGCATCTGCTGGACTCGGGGATCGCCTGCGACGCGGAACTGATGAACGCCAAATACCTCAATGTGGAGTCCGCCATCGACTCGGCGCGGGCCGCCATGGAGATCCACGCCGCGTGCGGCCTGTTCCCCGACCGGCCCGTCGAGCGGCTCGCCCGGGACGCCTCGCACATGTACGCCCCGGCCGGCACGTCCGACATCCAGCTGTACCGGCTGGCGGAGGTCGCGCTCGGCACGTCCCTCAGCGACTGGTCGAGCCGGCTCGCCGCTCCGCGCGTTCCCGAAGCGGCGGCCGTGTAGCGACGTCAGAGGCGGGGCTGCCCGGCACGCTCGTAGATGCGCACCATGGCCTGGTCGCGGAACCTCTTGATCAGGTCGAGGGAGCCACGCGCCGTCGCCAGGGCGCGGGGTTCGGTGCCCACCGCGCAGACGGTGCCGAGCGCGATGCCGGTCTCCTCGTCGATGAGCGGCGCCCCGAGGTACACGCGGATGCCCAGTTCGTCGACCACCGGGTTGCCGGCGAACCGGGGCGCCGCGTACACGTCGGGCAGGACGAGCGGGATGCGACGGCTGATGACCTCGGGGCAGTAGCCGTGGTCGCGGGCCATCACGCGGCCGACCTCGGGCCCGCCCGCCGCGTCGTGCGGGCCAAGGGTGTTGGGCAGGCCCTGCGGCGTGTGCAGTCCGGCGAAGAACTGCTGGTCGGTGATGAGGTTGACCATCGCGTACGGCGTGCCCGCCGCCTCGGCGAGTTCCGAGGCGAGGGCGTCGAGGTCGGCGGCCGCGTCGCCCAGGCCGAGCTGGGCGAGGCGTCCGACGCGCGCGTCGAGTTCGGTGTCGGGGGCTGCGATGTGCAGCCCCGTCTCTGCGTCAAAGGGCACGGTGCGGGTTCCCGTCGAAGGAGGAGGCGGCGGAGGAGGGCAACGAAGGCGAAGGGGTGGGGGCGGGCGGCTCGAGTGCGGGCTCGGACGCCGGCGCGGAGCGCAGCGACAGCGTGAGCGCGTACTCGACGAGCCTGATCAGGACCTGCTGGGTGGAGAACGGGGCGCGCGCGTCGAACATGATGACGGGGACGTCGGGGTTCAGCTCGATCGCGGACTGCACCTCCTCCGCCGTGTAGCGGTGGGCGGTGTCGAACTCGTTCACGGCCACGACGAAGGGCACGCCGCGGTCCTCGAAGAACTCGACGGCGCTGAAGCAGTCGTCCAGGCGGCGGGTGTCGGCGAGGACGACCGCGCCGATGGAGCCGAGGGCGAGGTCGTCCCACATGAACCAGAAGCGGTCCTGACCGGGGGTACCGAACAGCAGGAGCTGCAACTGCTGGCGCCACAGGGTGATGCGGCCGAAGTCCATGCTCACGGTCGTGGTGGTCTTGTTCTCCACGCCGACCAGGCTGTCGGTGGCCGCGCTGGCCGTGGTGAGGATCTCCTCCGTGGTCAGCGGTTCGATCTCGCTGACCGTGGCGACCATGGTCGTCTTGCCCACGCCGAACCCGCCGGCGATGAGTATCTTCAGCGCGGTCAGTGGGATGTCGTCAGAGGCTTCGAAGGCCTTCAAGTGCCGCCTCCAGGAGGAGTGGGTCGCTTCCGTCCGCCTCTCGCGGGGGAAGCGCGGGAACGAGTACGTGGGAGTCGAGCAGATCGGACAGAAGGATCTTGGTGACCTGTACGGGGACCCCCAGCCGGCCGGCGATCTCGGCGACCGACCGCGGTTCCCGGCCGCACAGTTCGAGCACCTGGGCGCTCTCGGGGCCGAGCCTGTCCACGGTCGAGGGGGCGAGGCCGGGGGCAGCCCGTACCCGGGACACGAGTCCCAGGGCACGGGCCGGGCGGGTGCGGCCGCCGGTCAGCGCGTAGAGCCGCAGCTGAGCGGTGTCCTCGGCCAGCCAGGGCTCGTCGGTGAAGTCCGGCACCGTTAGTCGACCAGAGCGCCGGAGGGCCCCGGTGCGGTGCGCGCGGGCGTGCCGAGGTGGCCTCTGACGCTCTTCACGAGCATCGCGATCTCGTAGCCGACCACTCCGACGTCCGCGCTCTTGTCGGTCAGCACACCGAGTACGCCGTTGACGCCGGCCCGGGAGACGAACAGATAGCCGCCCTCGCCCTGCACGATGACCTGCTCGACCCCGCCGAAGGCGCGCTGGATGGTGCCGAGACCGCCACCGAGCGAGCACATGCCGGTGGTGATCGCGCTCAGCCGGTCCGCGTCGTCGTAGCCGAGACCGTGGCTGTGCCGCATCACGCCGTCGCTGGAGGCCAGGACCGCGCCCGTCACGGCGGGCACCCTGGCGGCGAGGTCGGCGAGCAGCCAGTCCAGGTCCTGGTCGAATGATGGCTGGGTCATCGGTACTCCTGGGAGTCATAGCGCTGAGTGGGTGCCACCGGGGATCCGGAGGTGGCCCCGTCGTCCTGCTCGGCCCGCTGCAGTCCCGCGGTGAAGCGGGCGAGCAGGCCTGCGTCGATCGACTCGCCGTCGCCGTGGTCGGCGGCCGGCCCCTGCTCGCGCAGTTGGGGGGAGATGTGTGAGCGGCGTTCCTTGTTCCGCTGGGCCAGCACCGGTCGCCCTGTGGGGTCCTCGGTCGGCGCGGCGGCGGCGGGGGCGGCGGGCACCTGCCGCTGGGGAAGGGGCGGCTGCGTGGTCACGGCCGTGGCCTCCCGGGGTGCGTGCGGCCGTGCGGGGTCCACGGCTGCGGGCAGCGGCTGCGCCCGGCGGCTCGCGACCGGGGCGGGCGCGCGGGCCGGCTCCGGCTCGGCGGGGGCCGTCGGAGCCGCGGGCTTGTGCGCCGCCGTCTTCTGCCCGGCGCGGGACTCGTTGAGCACCGAGTGCGACAGGATCAGGACCGCCTGGACACCTCCGTAGAGGTTCTCCTGGAGCTGTACGGCGAGCCCGCGCCGCCTGGCTATCTTCGCGACCACGAACAGACCGGTGCGGCCGTCCTGCAACTGCTGGTCGACGTCGAAGAGTTCGGGCTGGGCGAGGAGGCGGTTCATCTCGTCCCGCACCTCGGCGGGCATGCCTAGGCCGCGGTCCTCGATCTCCACGACCATGCCGGACGCGGCCATCTGGGCGCGGATCATCACCTGCGTGTGGGGCGGCGAGAACTTGGTGGCGTTCTCGGCGAGTTCGGCGATGAGGTGGATGATCTCGACGGCGGAGTGGCCGAGGACCTCGTAGCCGGACGGCGGCGGCAGCACGCGGACGCGGGGGTAGTGCTCGATCTCCGCGACGGCCTGGCGCAGCACCGTGGCGAGCGGGACCGGGGAGCTGAAGTGGCGGGGCACGGCTCCGCCGAGGACCGCGAGGCTCTCCACCGCGCGGTGCACACGGGTGACGAGGTGGTCGATGGTGTAGAGCCGGTCGAGGTGCTCGGGGTCCTCGACGACCCGCTCGGCGTCGTCGAGTTGCTTCAGCGCGCGCGTCACGAGGAGCTGCAGCCGCCGGGCGATGTTGACGAAGGCGTCCACCTGCTGGCGCGTGCCCGCGTGGATCACAGCGCTCTGCGCCGTGTGCTGGAAGTGCCGCAGGTGCTGCTCCAGCGCGCCGAACGCGTGTGTCGCGGCCGTCTCGGGGACGGGCGCGGGGGCGTCGGGGCGGTCGCCGCTGCGCAGTTGCTCCGCGGTCCGGGCGACGCTCTGGTGCCCTTCGGCCGCGAGCGACGTCAGATGCTTGATCCACTCGCCGACCGCCGCGTCGTTCTCGGCACGCTGCCGGGTGAGCGTGTCAGCGGTGCTGTGCGCGGCCCGCCGTGCGACGGCGAGGACCGCCGCACAGCACACCCCGGCCGAGACCCCCGCGCCCCACACCAGCGGTCCGGAGGCCCCCGCCGCGGAGACGGCGAACGCTCCGCCCGCGAGGACGGCCACTGTTCCGGCGGGGGCCATGCCGAGCATCGTCGTGCGTCGGCGCAGGCCACGCTCGGTCCTCAGGTCGGCCGGAGCGGCCTTGCCGGCTCTCCGGCCGCTGCGGTGGGCGCCGGATGCGGTGGCGTCCGACGAGTAGTGAGACATAGGCGTCCTCAAGACGAGCGGGGGGCAGCGCCGGCGCGCCGACGTCCTTGTACGTGTCGGCCGCGCCCGCGGTCGTCCGAACCTCCTTGTGGTGGAGGCTCGTTGTGACTCGCGTGCATCTTGTCCAGGGTGGCTGTCGCGTGGCAAAACGGCCTTCGCGACGAACATCAACTCTGTCGGTCCGGCCCGGGCGGAGCTACGGGAAACCAGGGTCGTTCCGGGGTCGTTTCCCTCTTCCAGGTGTGAGATCGGCGCCCGCCCGGCGCCCCTACCGCCGGGTAGCCGGGTGCGGCGCCACTCCCCCAGGCCCGGGTCACACCCCCCAACGACCCGCAAACGACCCTGCCTGCCCCGGCGGCCAGACCGGGCCCGATCGCGGGCCCGGTCCCCGACCTCACCGTCACCCTCAGTCGTCGAACTCGCCCGCGAAGCGCAGTACTCGTTCGAGTTCCTCGACGGAGATGAGGCGGCTGCGCGGGCGCAGCATCCCCGCGATGCCGTACGCGCCCAGCTCGCGGCAGCGCCGCACCAGCCAGCTCCAGTCGAGGTCGAGATGGTGGGCGAGCGACCGCAGCCGCTCCTCCGAGCTGTCGCCCTTGGTGACGCTCTGGCTGCGGGCGTGGTCGACGACCTGGGCGTAGGCGCTGACATCGGCCAGGCTGTCGGTGGTGTCGACGTGCCAGATGCCTTCGGAGCCGAGCCAGTTGGCGGAGATGACACGGCGTCCGGGCACGAGTACGAAGCCGTCGATGCGCTTGTACTCCGGCTCGGCGCACACCGAGATCGTCTGCCCGTCGCGTTCCATCATGGCCACGGCCAGCCACAGCAGGATCCGCTCGTAGCGCTGGCTCGCCCCGGCGTCCGTCGCCGGGATGCAGAACACCCGCTCCGGCGCGGCTCCACCGTCGGCGAGGCGCTCCTGGAGCGCATGACGGAACTGCGTCCACGACGCGAAGAACAGCCACACCGCGGCTTCCTCCCCCGTCCGCACCGGGCTCCAGAAGACCGGCGGCGAGCTGCCCTCGTCGAGGCGCCGGATGATGTGCTCGGCACAGAAGTACATGCCGAGCCAGGCGCTGCCGACATTGGTGAGATCCGGCACGGCGGACCGCGCGACCGCCGAACGCCGCTGCGCCCACAGGGGTTCCAGGGTCTGCTGTTCGGCGTGCAGCACATGGTCGTTGGCCAGCAGGCTGTCGTCCAGGTTCAGCATCGCCCACAGCAACCCGTAGGTGAGGTCGTCGATCTTGTACGGGGTCGAGATCGGCAGCGTGTCGGCGGTGACCGCTAATTGACGGCGGGCGTGGGCGGCGTCGATGGCGTACAGGCCGTCGTCGCCGAGTGTGCCGAGGAGCAGCGCGCGGCGGGTGGCCCGCGTGAAGGCCCGTACGTGCGCGTGGTGGTGGGCTTCGATGACCACGCGGCCGTCCTGCTCGGCGGCCTCGTAGAGCTGGACGGCGACGGAGGTTCCGTCGAAGAACCGCTGGCCGTCCAGGTGCCACACGCCCTCCATGCCGGAGGCCCGGCCCATGGGGTCCAGGTAGGACGTGTCGAACATGGCGTTCAGGAGCCGCGCCGCGTCCCGCGCGGCGCTGGGTGCGATCTGCGGCAGTACGACGCCGCGCTCCACCGCGGGCCGCAGCAGCGTCTCGACATCGACGCCGAGCATGAACTCGAGGACGGCGCCGGCGTCACTGCGGGGTATCTGGTCGCCGGAGAGCCAGCGCTTCCAGGTGGCCTGGGAGGCGGTCACCGTCGCCAGGTCGGGGCGGTTCAGCTTCGCGGCTGCGAGCTGGGCGGACCGGGTGAACTCTTCTTCGAACGTAGCGAAGTGGCCGCAGCCCCGCTCGGTCAGCAAGGCCCGCAACAGCGTCCGGGGGCGCATCGATTAACTGTCTCCACGTCTAAGAGAGTCGCGAGCCCCCCGTGGCTCGCCGATTGTCCGGCCAGATTCGGTCAGCCCCTGGTCAGGGGTCCGGGTACGGACACGGACGCGTCCGAGCCGACCGGGCCCGGGCCGCGGAGATCAACTTCTTCATGCCGAGCATTATGCATACGGACCGTCAAACCATGGGCATGGGTTGTGGAATTGCTGTATCAACCGCCCGCCGACGCGATGGCTGAAATGTCGCCGGCCCGGTCAGCCGTGCCTGATCCACTTCCACTTCAGGAAGACCGTGATCACGGGTCCGAACAGCATGGCGAGCATCCACAGGCCGACGCTCGCAGGCGAGTAGATGTAGTACTGCCACGAGGCCGGAAGCGCCGACGGTGCCAGGAACAGCACCGTCAGAACAACCCAGGTCACCGCGACCACAATGATCATTCGTGCAGCTGTCACATCGCCCCCTCAGCGAGTGCCCAGCTTAGTCACAGGCCGCAGGCCCTCTCGCCGCCGCCTACAGCAGTCGCTCCACATGCTGAAGCAGCGCTTCCAGCGCCGCGCTCGGCCGACGGGCGTGGCCGTGGCGACGGCGCCCTCGCGGTGCCCGCGTCACGGGCGGGCGTTCTCGCCGTCTTCTTCACGATCGCCTATCTGGGCATGGGACTGCCCGCGATCCTGCTCAGCGTGATCATCCGGCACACGAGCGTCGAGGCGACGATGACGGGGTTCGCCGTCGCCCTGTCCGCCGGCGCGGTCGCGGCGGTGCGCGTCGCGATGCGCCTGGCGGAACAGAGGCTCGGCTCCGCGCGCCAGGGGTGACGCCACTCCCCCGTCGGCAGGGGTGAGACTCAGGGACGGTCGCCCGCCGGGAAGGCGAGCGGCCCGTCCGCGCCGAAGGCCAGGGCGTTGAAGCGGTCGCCCATGCGCCGGTGGGTGGCGGCGTCCGGGTGGAGCTGGTCGGGCAGCGGCAGCTCGGCGAAGTCCGCCTCGCCGTAGAGGTCGCGGCCGTCGAGGTAGTACAGGTTCGGATCCTCCGCCGCCCGCTGCTTCACGACGCGCGCCAGCTCGTCCCGGATGACGTTGAGCGTCAGCTTCCCCGCCGTCCGCTCCGCCGGGTCGCCGGCGGCCATGAACTGGAGCCTGCCCGCACTGAGGTTGCTGAAGTCCGGGACACTGGGGCCAGGAGTGTCCTCGTGGATGGCGCAGTAGATCGGCGACACGACCAGCAGCGGTGCGGTCGGGTGTCCCTCACGGATCGTGTCGAGGAAGCCGTGCACCGCCGGAGTGAACGCGCGCAGGCGCATCAGGTCGGCATTGACGATGTTGATGCCGATCTTGACGCTGATCAAGTCCGCGGGGGTGTCCCGCAGGGCACGCGCGGTGAACGGGTCGAGCAGGGCGCTGCCGCCCAGACCGAGATTCATCAGCTCCACGCCACCGAGGGCGGCGGCCAGCGCCGGCCAGGTCGTGCTGGGGCTCGCGGCATCCGAGCCGTGACTGATCGAACTGCCGTGATGCAGCCACACCTTGCGCCCGCTGTCAGGCGCGGACTCGACCGGGGCGTCGGCTCGCAGGGCGACCAGCTCGGTGATCTCGTTGTACGGCAGCCAGATCTCGACGTTCTTGATGCGGTCGGGCAGCCCGGTGAACCGCACGGTACCGGCGGGGCCGGGACGGGTCTCCCTGGTGCCGGTGGTCATGTCCATCATCTGGACGTTGCCGCCGGTGACACCGGCCTGCGCGGCCAGGCGGCCGTCGACCAGCAGGTCGTACACGCCGTCGGGGCGGGGCGGAGCGCCCTTGTAGGCCATCTTGGTGCGGAGCGCGTCCAGTTCGATGACGGTGGCCCGGGTGCGGAACACCAGCCGTACGCCGGAGGCCTGGGCCTCCGCCATGGCCAGTTGCGCGTCGGAGTACTGTGCGCGGGCCCGCGCGGGCAGCCGGTGCGGGAGCACACCGTGCTCGGTCCGCTCCAACTCGTACGCGCCACGCACGAGGTCCGTGGTGATGGGAGCAGTGGTCCAGTTGTCGTTCATGTGCATTGCCTCAACCTGTTGATCAATATGTCTGAGTGGCTGGAGCCGTTCCACCGTCGCCGATGCGTCCGCGGTCGGCGCGGGGCCGCGGTCAGGATGCGGGCCAGTTCCGCAGCGTGGCGTCGAGGGAGTCGAGGATCCGCGACCAGCTCTCCTGCGAGTCGGGTGCGCTGTGGCTGAACCCTCCCTGCATCTCCAGACTGACGTAGCCGTGGAAGACGCTGCCCAGGAGTCGGACCGCGTGGGTCTGGTCCGGCTCCGTGAGGTCGTAGCCTCGCAGGATCGCCCGCGTCATCTGCGCATGCCTGACGCCGGCGCTGGCGGCCGCTGTCTCCGGGTCGAGCCGCAACTGGGCTGCTGCGTAGCGCCCGGGGTGTTCCCTGGCGTAGTCGCGGTAGACGTTCGCGAAGGCGGCGAGGGCGTCTTTGCCCGCGCGCCCGGCGAGCGCCGCCGCTCCCCGGTCGGCCAGTTCCTCCAGGGCGAGCAGCGCGATCCCGGTCTTGAGTTCCTGGGAGTTCTTCAGGTGCGAGTACAGGCTCGCGACCTTGACGTCGAACTGCCTCGCGAGCGCCGAGACGGTCACCTTGTCGAACCCGACCTCGTCGGCCAGCTCGGCGCCCGCCCGGATCAGGCGTTCCCTGCTCAGCCCTACTCGCGCCATTACCTTCACCCCAATCAACGAAAGTGATTATGCAGTTGCCTAATACCTTTAGGCAAATCCATACGCACCTTAGGGAACACCTGCGGGGAAGAGGAGAGGGCAGCCGGCAGCGCGGATCGCCGCAGCGGCGCGCCGCCCGGCTGATCGGGGGCCCGAGTGGTGGCATGGGCCACGTCATTACCGGTCGCGCCCTTGGGTAGGCGGCCGGATGATCGTCTGGGTGGGCCCGCTCATCCAGGCAGGACCGAAGAACAGCGACACCCGGAGGTAGCAATGTCCTCGAAGCGACGCCGCAAGAAGAAGGCCCGCCGCAAGCACGCCGCGAACCACGGCAAGCGCCCCCAGTCCTGAGGGTCCTCGCCGGATGTGTCAGGGGCGGCGCCGGACGGCGCCGCCCCTGACCCGTTTCGCTCACACCCCTCCGGCATTCGTGTCACCCGCGCGAGCGCTGACCCGGATTCGCCCTGACTGCGACCTAGGATCCGCTGCGTGGCACACACCTTCGACGAACTCGTCGAGAGACAGCAGGCCGCGAACGCGGCACACCACGAGGTCCTGAGACTGCGGGACGGCTACGGACCACCAGGGCTCGAGCCGCGGAGCGAGTCCCAGACCCAGACGTACGAGACGGCCTGGCGTGCGTGGCGCGACCTGGCCCGCGATGTCCAGGAGGCCGTCACCGAGTACGCCAAGGACGAGGGCCTCGCCAGGAACGACGTCGAAGCGGACGTGAAGGCGAAGGCGGGTGACGGCCCAGACGCATAGCGCTCTCAGGTGGCGAAGACCTGCGAGTCGTCGGCGAACGCCTTGAACTCCAGAGCATTGCCCGCCGGGTCGAGCAGGAACATCGTCCACTGCTCGCCGGGCTCGCCCGCGAAGCGTACGTAGGGCTCGATGACGAACTTCGTGTCCGCGGCACGGAGCCGCTCGGCGAACTCCTGAAACGCGGGGATCGCGAGGATCAGGCCGAAGTGCGGTACGGGCACGTCGTGTCCGTCGACAGGGTTGTGGACGTGCTGGGCGCGGGTGGGCGCGAGGTGGGTGACGAACTGGTGGCCGTGGAGATTCCAGTCCACCCATGTGTCGGCGCTGCGGCCCTGCTCAAGGCCGAGCACCTCGCCGTAGAAGTGCCGGGCGGCGGACAGGTCGTCCACGGGCACGGCCAGGTGGAACCGCGGGATCGGCGAGTCGAGTTCGGTCATGGTGGGCCGGTCTCCTTTCGGGAGGCTGTTCGGTGACGGAGCGCCGGTCACGCTTGGCCACGTCGGACGACGTGGGCCTACCCGTGGGCAGCATCGAGGTCACACCGTCGAGGCCGCGATCCGTGCGGGCGCCGGATCTTGGCGCGTTTTCGCCGCCCACCGCGCCACCGGCCCCAGCGCGTACGACGCCGCCAGTACCAGGCCGCCGAGCAGCAGCCATCCGGTCGTGCCCATCCCCAGCAGCAGCGCGGTGAGCAGCAGCGGGCCCAGTGTGCGGGCCACAGTGACGCCCGTACCGAAGAAGCCCTGGTACTCGCCGATGCGTCCGGCCGGGGCGAGGTCGAAGCCGAGCTGCCAGGATCCGGCCGACTGGAGCATCTCGGCGGCGACCAGGAGCACCGACCCACCGACCAGGGCGGCGACCGCCACCCAGACCGAGCCGGCGGCCGAGGCGGCGAAGACACCGCAGGCCAGCAGCATGAGCACGCCCGACCGCCGGATGGCGCGGGCCGCCGTGGAGAGGCCGGAGACCGAGCGGGCCGTGCGGACCTGGAAGAGCATCACGGCGCCGGTGTTGAGGATGAAGAGCGCGGAGACGAGCCATGTGGGGGCGTCGGTACGCTCGTTGATCCACAGCGGGAGCCCGAGGCTGAGCAGCGGCATCCGAAGGAGAAGGACGGTGTTGAGGAGCGTCACGGCGGCATAGGGCCGGTCCCTCAGCACTTCGAGCTTTGCTCCCCGGACGGCTGGTGCCGGTGCGACGGCTGGGAGCCGCAGCAGGACGAGCGCGCAGAGGACGAAGCTCAGGGCGTCGATCGCGAAGACCGTGAGATACGCCGACCTCGTCCCGGCGGACAGTGCGAGGCCGCCGAGCGCCGCGCCCACCGCCAGACCCGCGTTGAGTGTCGACTGCAGGTGGGCGAGCGCGCCTGTGCGGTCCTCCTTGGCCACGAGACCGGCGAGCAGCGCCTGGCGTGCGGCCGCGAGTCCCGACTGAGCGCTCGCGTAGAGGCAGGCGGCCACGAGGAAGGGGAGGAAATCGCGTACAGCCAGGAAGGAGCCGACCGCGGCGCCGGTCGCGAGGGCGAGCAGGACCGCCGTTCCGCGCGGGCCCCGGCGGTCCGCGATCCTGCCGAGCGGCACCCCGACGACCGAGCCGACCGCCCAGGCGACGGTGAGGCCGAGGCCGATCCTGGCGGGCGCGAGGCCGACGACGTGAGTGAAGTAGAGCGCCGAGGTGACGTAGTAGGCGCCGTCACCGAGCGAGTTGCTCAACTGGGCCAGGGCGAGGGTGCGTTGAGGGCCGGCGGGCGGCAGCAGGTTCGGCATGTCATGGACGGTACGCGCATTGCGGCCCATCCCCGTGGGGCAATTCATGGCCTTGCGCTTGGGCCATTTGACGAGCGCACCGCCTGGCCGGAAAGCGTCGTAGACTCGAACACATGTCCGAACTGCCGCCCGACCTGCCAAGGCTCCGCACACTGGAGACATGGCTCGTGCTGTCCCTGGGCAGAGTGCGCCGCAAGATCGCGGAGGCGGAGCGGCAGGAAGCCGAGAAGCAGCGCGGCGAACGGGACCGGCCACCGGCCCCCGACTGGCTGATCGAGATGGGGCTCGGCGGACGCGCCCCTGTGTACGTGCACGTCGGCGGCTGCCACATGGCGGGCAAACGGTCGCGAGGCGTCACGGACGACCAAGCGCGCCGCGCGCTGTGGGAACAGGTGCCGGCCTGCCCGCACTGCAAACCCGACGGGGTGCTCGGAGTGCTGGACTGACCCGGTGGCGGGCGCCCGTCAGCGCGCCGGTTCCGAGGCGACAGTTCACCGACCAGAGCCGTCAGCCGCGGATCGTCGGGATACTTGGCGGCTTCCGTGCGCAGCCGGGCAACACTGGTACGCGCGACCGTCTCCCAGTCCGCGTACCAGGCCCTCATGGCCGGGTCGGTGAAAATGATCCGGACGTAATTGCGCTGCTTTCCGGGATCCGGCCGAAATCCGTGACCAGCGCTTCTGCCTCGTGGCGCTTCCGGGACCGACCGGGGCTCTTCCCCGCCGGCCCGAACAGGTAGTCGCGCTGATCGTCGTCGAAGTGCAGGACGCGCGCCAGCGTGCCGAGGACGGGCGCCGACGCCTGAATGCGCCCCTGCTCAAGGCGGGTGTAGTAGTCGGTGCTGATCGAGGCCAGCTGCGCGACCTCTTCCCTGCGCAGTCCCGCCACGCGCCGCGGCCCACCGCTGTCGGGCAGCCCGACCGTGCGGGGGCTGAGCTCTGCGCGTCAGGCCTTGAGGAACTCACCCTTACTCGGTCGCAATTCAGACGAGGCGGCCCGGTCGCATTTCAGACCTGAGAAACAGGCCGCACCGCCTCGAGAGACATCTCCCGTGCGGGCACAGGCCGTTGAGCCCAGCGGACGGCGAAGGGGGCCGCCAGGCCGGTGACGGCGAACAAGGCGCCGACGACGTACCAGCCGGGCCGGCCCCACGTGATGCAGAGCGCGATCAGCAGACTGGGACCGAGCGCGTCCGCCAGGCCCGCACCGAGACCGAACACGCCGAGGTACTGGCCGGTGGCCCGTTCGGGGGCGAGGGCGAAGGACACCTCGAACCCCGCGGCGGAGTGCCACAGTTCGCCGACCGTGTGGACCACCACCGCGGCCATGAGGAGCGTCACGGCGGCCCATGCCGGGACGCCCGCGGACAGCGAGATCAGCGAACAGGAGACGAGGAAGACCACGCCTGCCCGCCGGTACGCGCCGCCACCCGCCGCCGGGGAGTTGATGGTGCGGCCGGCCCGCACCTGAAGGGCGATGACGATGACGGTGTTGACGAGCATCGTGCCCGAGATGAGCCAGTGCGGTGCGCTCGTGGCGACGACCAGCCACAGAGGAATGGCCACGGTGAGCACCTTGAACTGGATCGCCATGATGCCGTCCAGTGCCGTGAGGAGGAGGTAGGGCCGGTCCCGCAGCGCGATCCAGCGAGGGCCGGCGGCCGCGGGTTCCGGAGCGACCGGCGGCAGGAAGAGCAGGATGGCCGCGGAGGCACCGAAGGCGACCGCGTTGCCGATGACCAGGAGCTGGTACGCGGTGTGGGTACCCACCTGGAGGGCCCAGCCCGCCAGCAGTGCGCCGAGGGAGATGCCGATGTTGGTGACGGCCCGGAGGTAGGCGCGGAACTCTTGCGGCCGGTCCCCGCCGAAGTGCCTGATGAGAGGGCTGCGCGCGGCCCGTCCCGCCGCTTGTGCCCCGGTCGCGGCACAGACCGCCAGGACGAACGGCCAGAAGCTGCCCACCAGGGCGAAGCCCCCCGTCGCCAGCGCCTGCACGACGATGGTCGCCGCGTAGACGCCGCGCGCCCCGCGCCTGTCCGCGAGGTGGCCCGCGGCTATGCCCGTGGCGAGCGAGGCGAAGCCGGCGACACCGAGTCCGAGTCCCACCTGCGTCGCGGGGAGGCGGACGTCCTGGGTGAAGTACAGGACTCCGGCGGTCAGGTAGAGGCCGCTGCCGACCGTGTTGACGAAGTTCGATGCGGCGATGACGCGTCGGGGTCCCGCTTCGGGCATCAGCTGGGGCATGACGGGCATGTCGTGGCTCCGCGTCCTGGGGCAGGCAGTAAGGACCGGAACAGCTTGTTGCACATTACTTGCAATAGCAAGAGGGGTGCGTGATGCCGTCGGCGAAGAACCACTGGGGGAGCCTGCACACACAGAGCGAGCCCCGCCCGGCCGGGGGGGGTGGGCCGAGCGGGGCTCTGTCTCTATCTTCCAGCAAAAACGCCTGGCCACCGGATGCACGCGCCCAGCATTCGGATGACCCTGTACTTGTGGACGTCGCGCCGATAGTCGTGTACCGCCCCTCGCCCACGAGTGGGCGCAGGGTGACGGCGCGCGGACAGATACTCGGCCTCGCGCACTCCGACATGGAAGTCGTCGAGTTCCTGCACCGGGCCGGACTGCCGGACGCGGAGATGCTGCTCGACGACGCGGCGTGGGTGAAGTGGCGCGGCGGCAGGGCCCACCGCTACGAGGCGGCGTAGCCGGCCCGCCGAGGAGCTCCCAACCGCTCAGCCCTCCCGGCTTCCGGCACGGTTCAGCAGGTCGAAGAAGGTGTCACCACGGACGAACTCGAACGGGTCCCCCAGCAGTTCGCCGAGCTCCGCGACATCGCTCGGGGTCCAGCTCCAGGCGTTCACGGCACCCGCGACGAACAGCGGTGAGCCGCCGTCCCAGTCCTTGATGTGCTTCAGCAGCCCGTTCCGGTACTCGGCCGCCTTTCCCTGCGGGAAGAAGTTGCCGATCACCGGCAGCCCCGCGGGCCTGATCTGGAGATCCCCCGTCTCCCAGGACTGGATGATGCCGCGCAACTGCGTGTGGTCCCGGTAGGAGCGGACGACACGCTCGTCGAACGGGACCCATCCGTCGCCAGCCGCGTTGCGGGGGTTGTACGCGTAGACGAGATCCAGGCCGGTGCGGCGCAGGAAGCGTCCGGTGAGTGCCGTGTACGCGTCGAGGGCCTTCTCGGGCCAGGACCCGGCATAGGTGTAGCCCGCGCCCGAGGGGCCCGCGATCAGCAGGTCGTTGCCGGTGGCGGTCTTCTGGTAGTACGCAAGGAGCGCGGGTCCGATGTCGGCGAGCAGGGGGCTGACCGTCCAGTTGACGGGGACGGCGCCACGCTTCGGGTCGTCCCAGATATCACGCATGTGGCGCTGGCAGTACTGGACGTTGTCGCCCTCCCCGAACGTGAGGGAGAGGTAGACGCGGTTGCGGAGGGTGGACTTCTGCCGGGGACGGATCTTGGCGGAGACCTTCGCCGGGACGCCGGCGTGCACGGTGCCGTTCATGTAGAAGTCGGCGGGCACCACCTCGATGCCGTGCTGCGAGGCCCGGTCGACGCCACCCCACTCCCCCACCACGTCGTTGGAGAACCAGCCGGCGTACGGGGTGGTGGGCTCGACGCGGCTGAAGATCTCGTCGAGGAGCTCGCCCGTCCCGCCGGACGGCGGCAGCCATACGACCATGGCGCGGCTCGCGACCGCGTAGTCCCGTAGGGGAACGGTTCGACGCGCGTGGGTGCCGTCGTCGTCGCGGTGACCAAGTACTGGTTCCACACGTCGACCTCGGCTACGAGTTCCCGGGTGCCTGCCGGCGCGGTGAACCGATAGATGAAGTAACCGCCGCCGTCGCAGAACCGGTTGGCGTCCCCGCCCATCGCGGAGTTGACGCCGTCGAAGAGGTACGGGGTCTCGGCGTCCGTGCCGGGCGCGAAGGAGGCGACCACCTGCCCGTCCGCCTTCACCTTGACCGAGCCGACCGACGCGCCCCAGCCGTCGTCTCCGTAGGAGTCCTGGAAGCGGAGGTAGACGCCGTCCTTGCCGGTGAGTTCCGTGCTCAGGTCGAAGGTGCGCACCTGCCGGTTCGACGAGTCGCGCACGCGCTCGGCCTCGCGGGCGAGCTCGCGCCACTGCACGCCGTCGGCACGTACGGTCCTCGTCGGCGGCAGCCCGGCCAGAAGTGTGTGGGTGCAGCGCGGGAACAGATGATCCAACTGCCAGCGGTACGTGGCGAGTACGTCATCGGCGTCGAACCGGCCGCGCAGGTCGGCCACGGTGGCGAGGCCGTGGTCGCGGGCCCGGTCCGCCGTGGCGGCGACGGCGTTCTCCAGGCCCGCGAGGGTCGTGGCGACGTTCACCGAGTCGGGGACGCCCGGTCGTAGAGGACGCTCCGCGCACGTCGTCGCGGTAGCGGCGCACGAGGCTGGTCGCGTGGTCGTGGCGGGTAACGGTGGCGCCGGTGCCAGGCAGCCACCGCAGGTCCACGTCGCCGCTGTCGAAGTTGAAGCACAGGCGCGGGCGACGGCGGTTGACGACACCTTGAAGGGTCGTCAGGAGCAGCTGGTCGTGGCCGTCCAGAGTGCTGACATCCGCGACGTCGAGGTGGGTGGGGCGGCCGAAGGACGGCAGGAGGGGGCGGGCGCAGCAGATTCGGCGGCACCGGCCGGATTCGGCAGGCCCATACCCAGCCCTCCCGCCGCGAGGGCCGCACCGCTTGCCTGGAGAAGGCTTCTTCGGGACACCATCGGCGATCACTGCTCCTTGGGAGAGTAGAGATGACATCGTTGTCACGCGACCGGTTGCACTCGATCAGAAGATTGCGGCGCCGTGGAGCATGACAACACGGGTGCGGCACCGTGTCCACCCATCCGTCAGAGCCTCGCAGGGCAGGCGGAATTGGGCACGACCGCACTCTTGCCTCCGGACCATCCAGCTCATATAACGTTGTAAAGAACACGTGGTGAAGCACCGCCTCCGCACCGCGGTCCGCGCGGCTGCGAGTCGAGGCCGTGAACAAGAGCGCCGAGCGCTACCTTCTCTGACGACCCGTCAGCACTCTGAGACCCCTCCGCATTCGGCAACCGCGCCCCCGTGAAGGATGACAACGTTATCAATTGCCCTGCAGCTGTGGGCTGTCGGGCAGAAGGCGAGATCCCCGCATGACTTCGACCTTCCCCTCCCCCTCTCCCTCCGCCTCCGGCAGGAGAAGCCTCAGCCGCCGCGGTGTCCTGCGCGGCTCCGCCCTGCTCGGCGCCACCGCCGCGGCCTCCGGGCTGCTCGGCTCCCCGCTCGCCGGGGCCGCCACGAGGCCCGCCGCAAGTCCGGGCGGCCGCCATCTGCCTCCGGCGGACCGCGCGAAGGCGGCCCAGGTGCGCGCCGAGTTCCTCCATGGCTGGAACGGCTACAAGAAGGCCGCCTGGGGGCACGACGAGGTCAAGCCGGTGTCCGGCACGAGCAGCGAGTTCTTCGTCCCGGGCCGTCCCGTCGCGCTGTCGGTGATCGAGGCGCTGGACACGCTCTACGTGATGGAGCTCGACGACGAGCTGAAGTTGAGCTGCGACTACCTGGAGAAGCATCTCGACCTGGACATCGACGGCGACTTCCATGTCTTCGAGGCGATCATCCGCGTGGTCGGCGGCCTGCTGTCCGGCTATCTGGTGACCCGCAGGCCGAGGCTCCTGGAGCTGACCCGCGAGGCGGCGGACCGACTGCTCCCGGCGTTCACGAAGTCACCGACCGGCATCCCGTACACGCAGGTCAACATGCGTACCGGTGCCGTCTCGGGGAAGACGCCGCCGCTGGCCGAAGTGGGCACGAACATCCTTGAGTTCGGGGTGCTGTCCCAGCTGACGGGCGACCAGAAGTACTACCAGGCAGCGAAGAAGGCCTATCGCGAGACGATGCGTCGGATCTCTCCGCTCGGCCTGCTCGGTACGTCGCTCGACGTCGAGACCGGGAAGTGGGCCGACGGGACCGACACAGCTCCGAACCCGCCGGTGGACTCGTTCTACGAGTACCTGTGGGGCGGCTGGGAGCTGTTCGGTGACCGGGACCTGCTCAACTGGTACCGCGAGACCACGCGCGCGATCCTGCGGCGCCAGTCGGTGACCGTCGACGGTCATCTGTGGTTCCGCCAGGCCGACATGAACACCGGAAAGACCACGGGGACCCGCGCCTCGGAGCTCGCCTCGTTCTACGGCGGCCTCCTCGCGATGAGCGGCGACCTGCCGCAGGGTGAGGCCTACTACCGGTCCTGGTCTGCGGTCATGCAGCGCTATCCCGTCCTGCCGGAGGAGATCGACTACACCGACTTCTCGGCGACGCAGAAGGGCAATCAGCTCAGGCCGGAGTACGTGAACTCCGCGTTCAACCTCTTCCAGCTGAACGGCCGGCAGGAGTGGCGCGATACCGCGTGGACGTACTTCCAGGGGATGAAGAACCTGCGCGTCGACGGCGGTTACACCATCGCGTCGGACGTGACCGTCTCGCCGATGGCGCTCGGAGACCTGACTCCCGCGTACTGGTTCGCCGAGAACATGAAGTACCTCTACCTCATCTTCGCCGCCGCCCCGCGCTACGACTACCAAACCGGCTATCTCTCGACCGAGGGCAAGCTGCTGCGCGGCGTGCGCTGATCCCGGCCGGCCCCCGGCGGCAACCGGGGGTCGTCTTGTCATGACCCTGGACAGCGCACCTGAGGGCGTGCTGTCATGCCAACTGCCCGTTCCTTCCAACGTTGTACAGACGCAGATGACGAGCCGCCCCCCTTCCTCAGTCAAGGAGGATTCGTGCGCACCAAACGACTCAGAGGCCGACTGGCCATGCTGCTGGCCGCGGGACTGGGCCTCGCGGCACTCACCGTGTCGCCGTCGGCGACAGCGGCCGACGACCCGGTCGAACCCCACGGCCTGAAGGGCGAGTACTACACACAGTCCGCCTCCGGAGCCTTCGACTTCCACGAACTCAAGGCCACCGGCTTCGACCCGAAACTCGACTTCGACACCCTCGAGCCGCGGCTGCGGACGGCCACCGGCCAGGCCGACGACGCCAGTGTGCGCTGGACGGGCAAGGTCGTACCGGAGAAGACCGGCGCGACAACGTTTTCCATCACCGGCGACAACGGCTTCCGGCTCTGGGTCGACGGCAAGCTCGCCATCGACCACTGGGTCGACGACTGGGACAAGGAACAGACCTCCCAGCCCGTCGAGTTGACGGCCGGCAAGGCGTACGACATCAAGGTCGAGTACTTCGAGCACTTCGGCGGCTCGAACCTCCATCTGCGCTGGACCGAGCCGGGCGAGAGCAAGGAAGCGATTCCCTCCTCCGCCTTCCGACTGCCCGACGGCTGGGACTACGACGGGGCGATATCCACGACCGTCCTCAAGGACGGCCGTACCCTCAAGCTCGACTTCGCGCAGTCCCTCGCGACCCCGCCGGCCGGCCTCGCGGATCACCTCCAGGCCGTGATCGGCGGCGCCCAGTGGCCGCTCTCCACGATCAAGGCCGACCCGGCCGATCCCCGCACCCTGCTCGTCGGGCTCAAGGAGCCGGTCGTGGGCAAGAAGGGCGGCGGCGCGTCCGGCCAGGCCGATGTCACGTACGACGGCAAGGGCGGGCTGACCAGCACCGGTGACAAGGCCGTCGGCCAGTTCTGGAGCAGCGGCCCGAACGACTCCGAGTACGAGCTGCGTACCAAGTGGGCCGACGAGGTGGGGCCTAAGAACGCCCACCCCGAATACCCGCGCCCGCAGCTCACCCGGGACGCCTGGCAGAACCTCAACGGCGAGTGGCAGTTCGCCGCGGCGAAGTCCGGTGACAAGCCGCCGGTCGGCCAGCAGCTCGGCGAGAAGATCCTCGTGCCCTACCCGGTCGAGTCGCAGCTCTCCGGCATCGAGCGCCACGAGGACCGCATGTGGTACCGCCGCACCTTCAAGGTCCCCGCGGGCTGGAAGGTCGGTGACGGCAAGCGCCTCCAGCTGAACTTCGGCGCCGTCGACTGGCAGTCCGAGGTGTACGTCAACGGCACCAAGGTAGCCGAACACAAGGGCGGCTACGACAAGTTCAGCGCCGACATCACGGACGCGCTGAAGCCGGGGCGCACCCAGGAGCTGATCGTCGGCGTCTACGACCCGACGGACGCGCAGGGCGGCGAGAACCCGCCGGTCGGCAAGCAGCGCCTCGACCCGAGCGGCATCTGGTACACCCCCTCCTCCGGCATCTGGCAGACCGTGTGGATGGAGCCGGTCGCGGCCGATCACGCCGCCGACCTCAAGATCACACCGGACGTCAAGGCAGGCAGGGCCACCGTCGAGGCCAAGGGCGTACGGGACGGCGTGCCGGTCACGGCGACGGCGTACGACGGCAAGCGCAGGGTCGCCACGGCGAGCGGGGTCACCGGCGCGCCGCTGACCCTGAAGATCGACAAGGCGCATCTGTGGTCGCCCGACGACCCGTTCCTCTACAACCTCAAGGTGAACGTCGGCAAGGACAGCGTCGGCAGCTACTTCGGGATGCGTTCCATCTCCGTCGAGAAGGTGAACGGCACGCCGCGCACCCTCCTCAACGGCAAGCCCGTCTTCATGATGGCCACGCTCGACCAGGGCTTCTGGCCCGACGGGCTGCACACCGCGCCGACGGACGAGGCGCTGGCCTACGACCTGAAGATGCACAAGCAGATGGGCTTCAACTCGGTCCGCAAGCACATCAAGGTCGAGCCAGACCGCTGGTTCTACTGGGCGGACAAGCTGGGTCTGATGGTGTGGCAGGACATGCCGGCCATGAGCGCGGCGCCGGACGCGGCCGCGCGCGCCGAGTACGAGCGCGAGATGAAGACGATGATCGACCAGCACAGCAGCCACCCCTCGGTGGTCATGTGGGTCACCTTCAACGAGGGCTGGGGCCAGTACGACGTGGGCCGCATCGCCGAGCAGGCGAAGGCCTGGGACCCGACGCGCCTGGTCAACAACATGTCGGGCCTCAACCTCGGGGCGGACGGCGGGACCGGCGACATCATGGACGAGCACGGCTACCCGAGCCCGGCCCTGCCGCCGCATCCCGACGGCAAGCGCGCCCTGGTCAGCGGCGAGTACGGCGGCCTCGGCCTCGCGGTGCCCGGTCACGCGTGGGCGGTGCAGCAGTCGTACGTGGACGTCGACCCGGCGAAGTACACGGACGACTACCTCGCGCGGCTCGCCGAGGTGCACAAGCTGGCCTGCCAGGGCAGCAACGGCGCCGTGTACACGCAGATCTCGGACGTCGAGGGTGAGCTCAACGGCCTGGTGACGTACGACCGCAAGATCGTCAAGCCGGATGTGAAGCGGGTGAAGGCGGCGCAGGACGCGCTGATCCGTGACGCCTCGCAGGCGACCGTGGCCGGCTGCTCCGGCAGCTGAGCACGGTCTGACATGTGCCTGGTCCCCCTTCCGCGCTCCGTCGGGGCGGAGGGGGGACCGGGCGCGGCTCGCCCTTCTTGCACGAGCACGGCCCTTCGCATCCCCTCCCCCGTACCCCCCGAACAGGAGCACCCGCATGCCTGTCAGCAGACGCGCTCTTCTCGGTGCCGGCGCCCTGGGCCTGGGCGCCGCGGCGCTCGGCGGCCCGTTCGCCACGTCCGCGGCGGCGGCTTCACGCCCGTCGGCCGGCACGCTGCTCCCGGACGCGTTCCGGAAACTGCCTTCCGGCAGTGTCACAGCCCGTGGCTGGCTCGCAGGGCAGCTGAAGCTCCAGCTCGACGGGCTGTGCGGCCGGTACGAGGACCTCTCCCACTTCCTGGACTTCGACAACACCGGCTGGGTGCACCCCGAGCGAGGCGCATGGGAGGAACTGCCGTACTGGCTGCGCGGCTACGTCCCGCTCGCCGTCGCCACCGGTGACGAGCACGCCCTGGCCCGTTCGCGCGAGTGGATCGACGCGATCCTCGCCACGCAGGAGAGCGACGGCTTCTTCGGCCCGCGCGCGCTGCGCACCTCGCTCAACGGCGGTCCGGACTTCTGGCCGTTCCTACCGCTGCTGATGGCATTGCGGACCTACGAGGAGTACACGCGCGACCGGCGCGTGGTCCCGTTCGTCACGCGCTTCCTGCGTTTCATGAACGCCCAGGGGGCAGGAGCCTTCAACTCCAGCTGGGTTTCGTACCGTTGGGGTGACGGGCTCGACATCGCGGTGTGGCTGTACCGCCGTACCGGGGAGAAGTTCCTCCTCGATCTGGCAGGCAAGATGCACACCCTCGGGGCGGACTGGACAGGCGGCACGCCCTCGCGCCACAACGTGAACATCGCCCAGGGATTCCGTGAGCCGGCCCAGTACGCACAGCTCACCGGCTCGGCCGAGCTGACCCGGGCCACCTACCGCGGTTACGACGCCGTGATGGGTGCGTACGGCCAGTTCCCCGGCGGTGGCATGGCGGGCGACGAGAACTACCGGCCCGGCTTCGGCGACCCCCGTCAGGGCTTCGAGACCTGCGGCATCGTCGAGTTCATGGCCAGCCATGAACTGCTCACCCGCATCACCGGTGACCCGGTGTGGGCAGACCGCTGCGAGGAACTCGCGTTCAACATGCTGCCCGCCGCACTCGACCCGCAGGGCAAGTCCCTGCACTACGTCACCAGCGCCAACAGCGTCGACCTGGACAACACCCCGAAGACACAAGGGCAGTTCCAGAACGGCTTCGCCATGCAGTCCTTGCAGCCCGGCGTCGACCAGTACCGCTGCTGCCCGCACAACTACGGCATGGGCTGGCCCTACTTCAACGAGGAGCTGTGGCTCGCGACGCCCGGCGACGGGCTCGCCGCCGCCATGTACGCCCCCTGCACGGTCCGTACGCGGGTCGCCGGCGGCACCGAGGTGACCATCGTCGAGGAGACCGGTTACCCCTTCACCGAGACCGTCGAGTTCAGGCTCTCCACCCCGAAGCCGGTGCGTTTCCCGCTCCAGTTGCGAATCCCGGGGTGGTGCCGCGGGCCCGAGCTCCTCGTCAACGGCAAGCGCCTGGCGGCCGGGGACGGACCGGTCTGGGCCGAGGTGGAGCGCACCTGGCACGACGGGGACGTGGTGACGCTGCGCCTGCCGCAGCGCACTTCCGTACGCCACTGGCCCGACAACCATGACGCCGTCAGCGTCGACCACGGACCGCTCGCCTACTCCCTGAAGATCGGCGAGCAGTACGAGCGCTACGCGGGCGACGACACGTTCCCCCACTACGAGGTGCACGCGACCTCCGCCTGGAACTACGGCCTGTCGCCCGACGCCGGGCTCTCGTTCCGGCGCGACGACGGGCCGGTCGGGGACAACCCGTTCACCCACGGAACGACGCCGGTGCACATCACCGCGCGCGCCCGTCGCATCGAGGAGTGGGTCGCGGACGACGAGCACGTCGTCGCGCCCCTGCAAAGCGGACCGGCCCGCAGCGACGCACCCGTCGAGACCGTGACACTCGTACCCATGGGCGCGGCCCGGCTGCGGATCACGGCGTTTCCCCAGGCCTCGCCCGACGGCAGGGCATGGACGCCTGAGCCCGTGTTCCGGCGCATCGCCAACAAGCACAGCGGGAAGGTCCTGGCGGTCGACGGCATGTCGACGGAGAACAGCGCCCGCGTCGTCCAGTTCGCCAACTCCGGTACGGGCGATCACGCGTGGCAGCTCGTCGACAAGGGCGACGGCCGGCATCTGATCCGTAACGGCCAGAGCGGCAAGGTCCTCGGGGTCGACGGGATGTCCACGGCGGACAGCGCACACGTCGTCCAGTACGAGGACAACGGCACCGCCGACCACCTGTGGACGCTCGTCGACAGCGGGGACGGGTGGTACCGGATCCGCAACAAGAACAGCGGCAAGGTCCTCGGAGTGGACGGGATGTCGACGGCGGACAGCGCGCAAGTCGTCCAGTTCGATGACAACGGGACGGACGACCACTTGTGGCGGCTGCTCTGACGTCGTGACCGATCGTGGCGGGGGGGGGGGGTGGCGCGGCGGGGCGGGGGGGGGGGGGGCCGGGGGGGGG